>JASKKT010000006.1 GCA_030154025.1 Methanolobus sp. | reverse complement strand
GGGCGTATTTTGTGAATCTTTCCTCGTTGATCTCCGTGAAATTCTCGTTATAAAGTCTCAGAACTTCGTTTAACATTTCCCCACTGACGTTGGTGACATTTTTGTCTGTTATCCTGACCCAACGCTGGGTGATAATACTGCCAACCATTAGCTTTGAAGCTGTCAGTGATTGCCTTTTAAACATATGGATTTTCCATATGAGACTTTTCACAATTGCCGATATTGCCATACCCACATTAAGAATATAGTTTAGAAACCCCGACCCAAAGACGTGTTAACGCCGTTAAGAGTTTTATGTCCGTATTAATTTAAAGCCTTTGCGGTAACATCTTCGGGAACAGACAGCCATGCGACTGATAGAAAAGGGCTCTGGAACTGATAAGTCACCATGCAAAAGCCTGATGATCTCATGAGACAGTGACCGGGAAACCCTGCCACATAGATAAAGGCACAAGGCAACAAGATATAATCAGTACTCTTTTATAAGATGTATTACACTGGAACCGTATCGAGATAGGGGACATTCTAATCCCGCACATTTCTATATGCGTTTCTGCATGAAAATTACGCGTATTTAAAAACTTCATTCATCCCTGTGGCTCATCAAACACTACCAGATAGATATGTTCCCGGAAATACCTGTAAATGACCCTATACTGATATTCGCGCTGTCGATGCTTATCTTCCTCATAGCTCCTTTGCTGCTGAAGCTTTGCAGGCTTCCCGGGCTTATAGGTATTATCATAGTGGGCGCGTTTATAGGGCCCAATGCACTGCATATACTTGACCGCAATGATACTATTATACTCCTCGGGGAGATAGGTCTCGTTTACCTGATGTTCATAGCCGGGCTTGAGATCAATATCAACAAGTTCATCGAGAAGATAGACAGAAGCCTGGTATTCGGAGTCATATCCTTTATCATACCGCAGATAACAGGCACTGCTATTGGATATTACTTTCTGGGCCTCTCATTGCCTGCTGCCCTGCTCTTTGCCTCCATCTTTGCATCCCATACCCTGCTTGCCTATCCAGTGATAAAGAGACTTGGAATAGTCAACAACGAAGCAATTACCGCTGCTGTTGGTGGCACGATACTTACTGACACCCTGGCCCTCATGGTCCTTGCTGTGGTGCTTTCTTCCATGGAAGGCAGCCTGGACATATTCTTCTGGGTAAGGCTGGGTGTCGGGCTTTTTCTATTCTTTGCAGGTGCCTGGCTCATTGTACCACGCATCTCCAGGTGGTTCTTCAGCAAGCTTACCGAGGAAAGCTATTTCGAATTCATTTTCGTACTGGCCGTTGCCTTTGTAACAGCCTATTTTGCTGAAGTTGCAGGAGTGGAGCCCATCATAGGTGCATTCCTTGCGGGGCTTCTTCTTAATCGCCTGATACCGAACAGCAGCCCCCTCATGAACAGGATAGAGTTTGCAGGGAATGCACTGTTCATACCTTTCTTCATGCTGTCAGTAGGCATGCTGGTCAATATTCGCGCATTCACAGAAGGCGGCTACCAGCTTGCACTGGCGCTCTTGATTGTGATCCTTGTGCTTGTCACAAAACTGGCAGCTTCATGGATGACCGGCTGGGTATACGGTTATGGGAAAGACCAGGTCATGAGCATGCTCGGCCTGTCAGTGGGCCAGGCAGCCGCAGCCCTTGCAATTGTACTCATCGGCTATGAAGCCGGTCTCTTTGAGCAGAGCATGATCAATGCCGTCGTGATGATGATACTTGTTATAGGGATAGTAAGTCCACAGATCGTTGAACACTACGGGAAAAGAGTGTCCCTTGCAGAACAGGCAAGTTACAGCCCGGTCGAGAGATCGCCCCGTGTACTGGTGTCATTCTCGATCCATTCTGCCTATAAGCAGTTCCTGCTTGACCTGGCCCTTATGATAAGGGACAGTAAATCCGATGAGCCCCTGCACGTACTCTCCGTTGTCAAGCGCGATGGCGCTGATTCTGAGAAGAAAGTTGCAGAGGCAGAGAAGATGCTTAGTGAGATGACAGCCTACGCTGCATGTGCCGAGGTGCCAGTGGACACACACGTGCGGCTCAACTATAACATCGCTTCCGGCATAATGAAGGCTGTCCTCGATAACAGGATATCCACTATTGTCATAGGCTGGGACGGTGTTCATTCACCCAGGGAGAGCGTAATAGGTTCCATCATAGACCAGCTCCTCAGAGGGACAGAGAAGCTTGTACTGGTCTCGATGATAAGGAATCCTTTGTGCAATACAAAAGAGATCACCCTTATAATACCCCCCGGTATCGATCACAACAGGGGCCTGTACCCGTTTGTGGAGCTGGCGGGAAGCATATCCGAAGGCACTTCCGCGCAGGTAAGAGCACTGGTGGTAGGGGGTGACCCCGATATATATAAGGCAATATTCAAGAAAATAGTCCCGGACCTTCCGATAAGGTTTGAAAGCAAGGACAGCTGGAGCGATCTTATCAACATGCTGCATTCATGGGACTGGTCCCGGAATGACCTGATAATAAGCGCCAACGCCCGGAGGGATACTCCCGGCTGGCATCCCGTGCTTCAGACCCTTCCAAAACGCATCTCTGCTTTCTTTAAAGGCAATCTGCTCATAGCCTACCTGTCCACAGAAGAAAGAGTGGATGACCTGGAATACTTTGGCATCGAATGATGTGGGCCGGAATGTTTTTGAGGGGTTCCTTCATGTTGCAGAATGCTTAATGATGTGAAACGCACTATAATGAGGTACTATGCAACGGACAGACAGGCTCAGTAAGATCCTTAAAGATACTCCCTTTAATGCATTCATCAGCTGGGCAATGGTAACATTGCTCCTGGTGCTGTGTGTGCTGAACCTGATGGACGGCAGGCTCACATGGTCCATACTTATAGCGGTCCTCATAGTAATTATAGTAGCTCCGGCGCTGTTAATGCGCAAGCTGTCTGTCATGCCTTCATGGTACTTTATCATATTAGCGATAATGCCGATCATAGGGAACACTACAGCGCATCATTTCTTTTTTACGGGCATACCGATCTACTTCTCTGTGGCCACCATTGCACTGCTGCTGGCGGCAGAGATCAACTGGTTCACTTCAGTGCGCATGAATTCCAAGTTCGCTGTACTTCTTGTTGTGATAACAACGCTTGCAATGTCAGGCCTCTGGCACCTGCTGCACTGGCTCCTTGATGTCAATTTTGGCACTGCTTTCCTTCTTGATGGCCGGTCGCAGGAGACTGTCAACGCCGCCGTTATGCATGAATTCATGTATGCTACCCTTGCGGGTGTTGCAGCAGGTGTGATATTCGGGTGGTATTTCAGCTCAGCAGAGCCATTCAAAAGTGTAGCTCCGTCCTCCCGTTCATCCGATGGGACCCATGAGGAAACACTGCCCGAACGACCCATGCCTATCCGCAAACTGCTGGGTATTTCCATGGAGAAGCAGATGCTTGCAACAAGGATAATGCAGGGCGGACTATTCCTGCTGCTTATCGTGAGTATCCTGATGAGGGACCTGCACACAGCACTGAATGCAATAGCAGGCCTGGCGATAACATTCGTGCCATCCCTGATCACGCGTAAGTATAACATCGTTCTTGATGCGGGACTTACCGTGTGGATCACCCTTGCCATTTTCATGGATGCGCTGGGGACATTTGCGTTCTATGACAATGTGGCACGCTGGGACAATCTCACCCATACCCTTTCTGCAAGCGTTATAGCGGCAGCGGGATATGTGCTTATCAGGGCAATCGACATCCATACGGAAGAGATATACATTCCTCCAAGAGTGATGTTCATTTTAATCCTTCTCTTCGTGCTTGCCACCGGCGTCCTGTGGGAGATACTGGAATTCCTGACAGACGAGCTCACAGCAGAGTTCGGGTACAAGGCTGTCCTTGCGCAACATGGTATCAATGATACGATGAGAGACCTGTCCTTCAACCTGCTGGGAGCTGTCTTTACAGCTACATGGGGAACCGCTTATCTTTCCGACATATCCTACCGGCTTGCCGACAGATTCGGGGAGACCTCGTCCCGGGGGGATGCCTCCGATATAAGTGAAGTCATTGAGGAGCAAAGGCAGCCCGAAGTGTTCCTGGGTGACCTTAAAGATAAGGAATAAACACCCTCGACTTTGCTCCATCTTATCCACTGTCATGAGCGCAAGGAATAAATATAAGTTCTTGTTTTTAGCTTTTAATATTCATTAAAAATAGTAAAACCAGGAGCATACAATGGAATGGATATATCTTATAATCGCCGGCATGTTTGAGACAGGCTGGGCGGTTGGCATGAAGTACAGCGAGGGGATGAGCAAACTCTACCCGACCGCCTTTATGCTCACATGCCTGGTCATCAGCATGCTCCTGCTGGAAAGATCACTGAGGGTGCTCCCCATAGGCACCGGATACGCTGTCTGGACCGGGATTGGCATAATGGGCACGACCATACTCGGGATACTGCTCTTCAATGAGTCTGCGAACGTACTGCGCATCCTGTGCATCATTATGATAGCTGCAGGGATCATAGGACTGAAGGTGCTCTCAGTCAACTGAGCCCTCATCCTGGGACCGCCGGCAGAACTGCCAGGAGATTAATACATAACAGTGAGAACATGAACGACATAGAATCACAGATATATGAGACAGGTATCGAGATATTCAGGGGATATGGGGTTGATGAGCTTACAGCCAGGATCTTGTCGACACTCAACTTCGAGCCTGATGACATAAGCATGGAAGAGATTGCCGGAAGGACCGACTATAGCCTGGCGTCCATCAGCCTGAAGATGAAGAACATAGAGGCTTTCTGGGGCATAAAGAGGATACAGAAGCCCGGATCCCGCAAAGTGTACTTCCGGATGGAAAAGAACCTCCTTGATGCGTTCACCCTCCAGATAAAAAGCGGATACGAAGCAGAGCTCAACATTGCCAGAAAGAAGATAGCCCCCCTCATTGACAGGTACAGGAAAGAAGCTTCTACGGAAGAAGAAAAGAAAAGGCTTGCCATTTTTGAGAATTACCAGCAGCAGATCACAAGTTTTGAGGAGCTGATAAGCTTCATCTACAGGAAAGTGGAGCAGATGGAAAAGCAGGAGAAGTAAAGCATTTAGTGCACCCCGGATGGGTTCGCTGAGTTGCAGACATACTATAAGATATATCAGACATAGTATCCAGACATCATATCAGGCGACATGGTATCCGGATGTCATATCAGACATAATGCCAGGAATATTATCAGACATATTCCATACCCTGGTAAGAGCTAAGATTACGGTGCTCAATATATCTACAGTTCTCTTTTCCGGCCTGCATGTTAATGATCCCATGCATCCGCGCAGTCAGGTGCCTTATCTTTTCAGTGGCGGATAAAGCTCCAGTCTCTTCCGTGTAGAGGGGCTGACATCTGCCCGCGGTTTTTAAGATGGCATTGAATCCGGTATGTGTTGTACTATCCATTGAAAGCTCTCCTAGCTATCTTATTATTGGCGGGCGTTTATCGTGCTGAAGATGTTCAGGAGATAAACGCCTCCGTTGTGTAAACGCAGGTTCATGCATATAAACTTCAGGAAAGCGTGGTGAAAGTATTTGAGTACAATATTATTTTGGATATACGGGGTAATAAGGAAGTGCGTCTCGGGTCACAAGATAGGTCCTCTTTTTGCAGATGACCTGTCAATAGCCGAAAGGATCTTCCTTGCCCTGAAGAGCACTGTGCATGAGAGCGAGCCTGTCTTCCTCGATATCCCGCAGCCTAACGAAGATGCCCTTATGCTGGCAGAGAAGTATGGGATGTCGGTCTGCTTCAGGACGATACGCATGTATAAGGTAAGGCACCCGATATTGACCTGAAAAAGGTTTTCGGGGTCACGACCTTCGAACTGGGGTGAAAGTCCGCAGATATGGGACTTACATATAAATGAGACAGGCAGGCCCCTGAAGAGAACTTTTGAGCCGATACGGGCTCAGGTTACTTCTTTTACTTTTTTTATGATTTCCCTGCCAAAAGCGTACAGGTCCTTAGGACCACGGGATGTTATAAGGTTGCCGTCGACAACGACTTCCTTGTCCTCTGTCCGGGCGCCTGCAGCTGTCAGGTCATCGATGACCCCGGGCCATGCCGTGGCTTTCCTTCCTTTGACGACGCCTGCTGATATGAGCACCTGGGGACCGTGACAGATGGCAGCCACCGGTTTATTCTCTATGAAGAAGTGCCGGGTGATATCCAGTGCGCTTTTGTCAAGTCTCATCTTCTCAGGTCCCTTCCCTCCAGAAATCACCATCAGGCCATATTCAGAAGGATCGATGTCCTTAAAGGCTGCGTCGGCCTCCACAGAGTATCCGTGCTTGCCTGTGATCTTTCCTTTCTCCATGGATACGATATGGGTCTCTACTCCCTCTTCCCTGAGTCTGTGGTAAGGGTAGATCAGTTCCACATCCTCAAATCCGTCTGCTCCGAATACTAAAGCTTTCAAAACACCTACTCCCAGATTGATGCATAGTACTCTGGGCGCGGATTATATGAATTTTATGGCAACAGAGAACATCTGCTCTCAAGCCCGAAACTGCCGGATGTGGTGTAACAATGTTCGGTATTTGTAATACTTAGGTTTATTTATATCGATAGTTCCTAAGTTAAAGTGTACAGCTGTGCTTTAAAGAAAAAACACCCCCCTTCCGTGGATACCTCCCGTTTGATGGTGTAATTTACACATAGCATGCGTGAACCGGGAGGTATCTGCTTCTTATGCCTGGCCGGCATGTTTTACCATCTCTGGCACGCTTTATCAGTAACATGCTTCGACCTGATAACTCAAAGCTTCATGGTTTTGGCAGGTGGCCGCACCCGCAGCTTCTTCCAAGGAATGTCGAGACCCTGTGCTTCAGCTGGTGGATCTCGTCATCGGTCATCCCTTCAAGCAGATCCTTATGTTCGGCCTCTATGTGTTCGTACATGTTCTTCTCAACATCATCCAGATTGTTGCCAATCGCCATATAGTTGCAGTTAGCAATTCCTATGTCTCTGCATTTCACAAGCCTTATCTTCATAAAGTGACTCCTCATTCATGGTTTAAGGTTCAGGTTTAAAATGAATGGAGGCCGAAGGATATAAACCTAGGTTTTTTGACCAGTCCGTGTAGTATCTGGGACCGGACCAAGATATATAAGCCCCTCTTCCGAATATCAAGGAAGGGATGATCATGAAAGTAAGTGACCTGAGATCCATGCTTGTGATGAGCGCAAGGGAAGAAGCAATTTTCGGGAGCTTCGACCTTCCAAGGGATGCCTTCTATCCTATGCTGCTTTCGCTGAAGATAGGAGGGGCATGGAGCTATTCAGCCGAGCATCTCAGGAGCATTTCAGTAATGAGGGTCCATACCGATTATAACGAAAGTACAAAGGCCGGCAATACCCTGGAGGAAATATACCTGCTGGTCAATCCTGAGACCGTCGCACGGGAAGGACTGGTCAACCGGCTGGAAAAATGCGGCAACAGGGAAGAGCGGGTACTGCTCACACGCCCCTACTCCATAACCCTGAAGGCGGAGAAAATAATCGTGGCGCGTATCAGCACAGAGAAAAGAACTATCACGGTGCGCGAGGCCGTGGAGAAGGTTGTGGCATTCACAGGCCCTTCAGCCTTCTATGCAGCACATGAGATGGAACACCTGGAGCATGTTGAGATCGACGGGCTTCCGATGTGGTCTTTTAAGTATGAGCTCGCAGGAACAAGTGACTCTGATTGAAAAGCCCTACCCTATTTTAGTTCTCCTGTATCCTTTAGGAAATTAAGCCATCGCCTGGCCTCGGCCACTCTTTCACGTGAGTATGTTTCATGGAACTGCCTCTCTTTTTCTTTGGACTTTCCTTCTTCAATATCCCTGAGGTTCATGAGAGTCCTCATAAGGCCGGCTGTCTCATCGAAGAGCCTGTCTGCCTCTTCCCGGGTGATCTGTCCTGTTGCAAGCTCCAGTTCATCTTCTTTTGCTTTTTCATCGATGTAGAGGATACACTTATTAATGAGTTCCCTGTCTTCCTTATCCAGTTTCTCATTCTGGAGCAATTCCCACACAATGTTATGCAGGTTGCACATCTTTCCCCGTATGTCACAGTTGTAAGGTATTTCCTTGCCTACCCAGAACAGGCGTGTGTGCAGTGCAGCAAGGAGCTGCTTTCTTTCCTGTTCCGTAATGAGATCGTCTTCAGGTTCTCCGCTCATATCTCTCCCCTTCATGAGTTCTGCCTGTATGGCACAAATACGTTTCGAAGCTTCAAGTGCGCGAGATATTGTAAATGAACACGTGATAAGCAACTATTAATAAGTAAAGGAACTAAAAGAGATTAAAATAATTATTTATATAAATATGTACAAGTCCCAGTACAAGGTATCCTGCAGAGTATGGTCTCCTCTGGTCAATATAGGTGTTATCATGGGAATGCTTAACGAAGTAAAATCCAAGAACAAAATAAAAGCCGCCCAGAACTGGCTTAAGCTGGCTGAAAATGCCAAAACCCCTGAAAAGCAGGTTGAATACTATACAAAGGCACTGGATGCCAATCCATACAATGCGGAAGCATGGTTCAGGAAAGGCAGGGTCCTTGAGAGAATGGGGAACTTCGAAGAAGCCCAGAGATGCTTTGACCTCGCAACAGAGATAGATCCTGATTACCAGGGGCTTATCGGAAAGAAACAGTACAGTGCAGAGCCTGCTGCAGACTACCCGGAAAGTTCCGTATTTCCTGAAAACCAAACTGAAGATGATGCTTTCATTGAAAGCGAGCTGGAAGAGGAGCTGGCAGGAGAGGCAGTTGAAGAGTTCATGGAAGAGCCCGGAGAGATCTTCGAAGGAGAAGCACAGGAACAGGCTGTAAAGGAATGGGGGGCAGAGGAAGACAACTGGAGCGGTTCAGACTATAAACCCCCGGTTGGCGAGGAGTCCATATTCAGTAATCTTGGCAGGCGTGAGAATGAGGAAGCAGTCCGGGATTCAGAGATGATCCGTTCCGATCCTACTTCCGGTGATATGCAGGTGGTACAAGAGACAGAGACTACTCCACGTGAGGAAGATGCATACGAAAGCACCCTGCAGGCAGATGCGGGGCCCGGGACAGGAGCAGAGGCGGAAGTGGCTGAAATCGTACAACCTGGTTCACATGGAACGGACTTCTGGAAAGAGGGCGACGCAGACAGTGGAAAGGAAGCGCAACCCGGGTCTGTTAATGCGGGTGAGGGATCCCTTAAGACAGGCCCCGCCGAAAAGAAAAAACAGTCAGTGAAACAGCCAGCAAAAGGTCCTGAAGAAACAAGACCGCAGGGCCAGTTCAGGGAAACACAATCAGTTGCATCAGTCACTAAAGAGGATATGCAGATCATGGATGTCAGGATACCTATGAGCGAAACGCTCAAGTTCTGGGCGGTCGGTATTGTGGCAGTGACAATAGCTTTGAAGCTCGCGACCTATATATGATCCGCAACCGGGGCCTGGTCATGATATGAGCACCCCGGAACAGGCCTTTAAGGAAGGCCTCCTTTACTTCTTTTTAGTCTCACCGCAGGCCTGACAGGAAGAGCCAGTACACGCATATCTGTAAGATTGTAAGGGGTACGCCTATCAGTGCGAACTCCGAGAATTTCAGGCTGATGCCACCTTTTTTCTCTGCGTTCTGGATAATGATGACATTGCTCGCTGCCCCAAGGATGGAAAGATTGCCCGCGATAGTACTTCCGGCTGCCTGCGCCATCATCTGCAGGGCAGTCATATCTGCCTGTGACAGGACAGGCAGGTAAAGGGCCACGGGAGGAACATTGGAGATGAACTGGCTCAGGAGGACACTCACCATCAGTATGAACATGGCAGCAAAGAATACAAGTGTGTGCCAGCCCATCTTTTGCAGTATCTCCTTCCTCCGCTTGCTGAACAAAAGCAAAGCATAGGCATGGCGGAAATGAGCGCAATGCGGGTCAGCCTGAAATCGAAGGGAAGGCCTGCCGATGTGACAACAAGGCAAAGTGATATGCATGACAATCTGGCAAGCCTGTGGTCAGTGATCCTTGGCACTGCATGGTCAAGCGATACAGGAACCATGTTTAAATATGTTCCTCTCTGCAAGGCTGCAAAGCCGCAGAGATGGATAAATGCTGCATGGGACTGCAGTTATTTCCCAGCAGTCTCATGGAGTATTGTTTAGTCCAAAAGCACTCGGGTTTCGTCAAACTCCCCGAAAACTATGTCTACGGAATAATCGAACTTGTCACGTTCGCAGAAGCCTTAAAGGTTCTCGTGGTGTTCTTTTGTATATTCCATTTTAATCCTCGCGTTGTTACGGAAGTGACTTTCCTTGTTGAGCAGGGCACTTCCGGAGATCCCATATTGTAATCTCCACACAGAGCATATACATATAAATGTAAATAAATATTTTAAATGCTGAATAATTATAATTGAATTCATGTCCATTGACTGGACAGAAGATGATGCTTATAGTAGCTGGAAAGCCCCTTCATTCAGCGAAAGCATCTATACTTATCTAGAATGAAAGCAAAGAGTTTGACTAATGTTTGGACGCTTTAGATATCTTGACGACATCTTCTACGGAGAGGTAAATAACGGAATTGTCACTTCCCACGATGGTGACGGGAAGACCTATGAACTGGAGGAACTGGAAACCCTTCCGCCCAGCAGTCCTACCAAGATCGTGTGCATAGGATTGAACTATCACGACCATGCCGCTGAGTTCGGCCTGCAGGTTCCGGATGAACCTATACTTTTCATAAAACCACCCTCGTCCATCCTGGGACACGGAGGCAGGATCCTGTATCCCAGGAGCAGCCAGAGAGTGGATTACGAAGCAGAGCTTGCAGTGATAATCGGCAAGAAGTGCAAGAGCATTAAATACGACAGGGCTTATGATGTGATCGCGGGTTTCACATGCTTCAATGACGTGACCGCACGTGACCTCCAGAGAAAGGATGGCCAGTGGACAAGGGCCAAGAGCTTTGATACATTTGCTCCGGTAGGTCCCTTCATCATACCTGCAGATAAATTCGACCCGGATAATGCCTCCATTAAAGCCAGGGTCAATGGCCAGACAAGGCAGGATTCAAATACTTCCAATCTCATTTTCGATGTGCCCTACCTGATAGAGTTCATATCGGGCATTATGACCCTTGAGGTAGGGGATATCATAGCCACCGGCACTCCGCCGGGGGTAGGCGAGCTTCACCCGGGTGACACTGTGGAGATCGAGATAGAAGGAATAGGAACGTTAAGGAACGAGGTTGTATAATGCTGTTCGACCAGATAATCAGGGAACTGGAGCTTGCGGAGCGCCATTTGATGGTTCTCAGGGCAGTTGTGGAACGCGGCCCTATCGGTATCCTGAAACTGGCCGAGGAGACAGGCATGCCTACCCATAAAGTGCGTTACTCGCTGCGCATCCTTGAACAGGAGAGGCTCATAAAGCCTTCCACCCATGGAGCGGTAGCAGGAGATTCAGTGGAAGAGTTCCTTTCGTCCTTTGAGGCTGATATCTCCGACGTGGTGGCTAAGGCCACGCGTATAAGGGACATGGGCAAACCCCAGTAAGCGCACATTTAAATCAGGTTATAACAATTCAAGCCTGTTCTTTCAAAAAACACAAATTCATATTCCTGATATACTGTCAGAAAGTAAACACTTATCTTGGATCACCCTTGATCCGTATCCTTTCGGAGAATAGCGATGACACTAACCGAGGACGACAAAAAGACCGTTGAGAAGTATGCCCTTCAGAACGCTGTGAAATACGGCCAGGCTCCACAGATAGCTGCCGTTATGGGCCGTGTTATGGGCGAGTGCCCTCACCTGCGCAGCAAGGCAAAGGAAGTGACCCCTTTCATCCAGGAGATACTTGGAGAGGTCACAAAAGGCAGTCCTGAACAGTGGCAGGCCCGCCTTGAGCAGATAGCTCCGGAGCTTATAGAGGAGCTCTGTACCAAAAAGGAGCCTGAGAAGGGGCTCAAGCCTCTGGAAAAGGCTGAGTGCGGAAAGGTCGTTATGCGCTTTGCGCCAAATCCGAATGGTCCTCCCACCCTTGGAAGTACCAGGGGCATAGTGGTGAACTCCGAGTACGTGAAGAAGTATAACGGCAAGCTGATACTCCGTTTCGATGATACTGATACGCAGACCAAGCGTCCTATGCTGGAAGCCTATGACTGGTATATAGAGGACTGCAACTGGCTCGGTGCCAGACCGGATGAGATCATCATTGCTTCCGACAGGATCCCCATCTATTACGAACATGCGAGAAAGCTCATTGAGGGCGGGCATGCCTATGTGTGCTTCTGTGAAAGTGAGACCTTCAAGAACCTGAAGGATGCAAAGGAAGCATGCCCCCACAGGGACACATCCGTGCAGGAGAACCTGGAGCACTGGGAGAAGATGCTTTCAGGAGAGTATCCTGAGAAATCCGCAGTGCTGCGCATCAAGACCGATATCAGGCACAAGGACCCGGCTCTGCGTGATTTTGGGGCTTTCAGGATATTGAGGATGCCACATCCCCGCCCGGAAGTAGGGGACAGGTATATAGTCTGGCCTCTCCTTGACTTTGAAGGCGCCATCGAGGATCATGTGCTGGGCACGACGCATATCATCAGGGGTAAGGACCTGATGGACAGTGAGAAACGTCAGACCTATATATACAAGTATCTTGGCTGGGACTACCCCATAACGACACACTGGGGCCGCGTGAAGATGCATGAGTTCGGTAAGTTCAGTACCAGTGGTCTTCGCCGTGCCATAGAGGAAGGCGAGTATAATGGATGGGACGACCCGCGCCTGCCCACGGTGCGCGCCATAAGGAGGCGTGGCATCCAGCCCGAAGCTGTCCGCAAGTTCATGCTCGATATGGGTGTCGGTGAGACTGATATCAGTATCAGCCTGGATACCCTGTACGCCGAGAACAGGAAACTTGTGGAGCCAAAGGCCAACAGGTATTTCTTCGTATGGGACCCCGTGGAGCTTGAGATCACGGACGCAGAACCATGTACTGCAAACCCGCCGATGCATCCCACAGAAGACCGCGGCTGCCGTGAGATCGATGTGAGTAAGAGGGTCCTGGTCTGCAGGGAAGATGCTCAGAGGTTTACAGCCGGTTCCAAGGTCAGGCTCAAGGATCTCTACAACGTGGAGATCACTTCCATGGAGCCTTTCCAGGCACGCTATCTTGACGATACCATCGAGTCCGCAAAGAAGGAGAAAATGAAGATCATCCACTGGGCTCCTGTCAACGGTGTCCCTGTAAAGGTACTCTCCCCGGACGGCGAGTTCACAGGCATTGGTGAGAAACAGATTGCCACTGAGCTGGACAAAGTTGTCCAGTTCGAGAGGTTCGGGTTCTGCCGTATCGATTCGGTAGGCACCGAGATATTGGCTTACTATACGCACAAGTGAGAAAGGTGTCTCCTTCTCACGTCTGTCCTCTGTTGATGGCGTGGCCAATGTGCAGGTTTTTTGCAAATCTCGGTACAAACAAAACATTTAAAGTATTATCCTGCTATTAGGCACTCAGATGAAAGAGATAGTACTTGAGGATCCATACACCATTCCTTATAGAGGCATATATGCTGTATGCGATAAAAACAACGAGTATGCGGAGATCATCGAGCATACTAGCTGCTATGGTGGCGCTGCATGGGTAAAGTTTCATTATTCACATTCACCGCTTGTGCTTAAGGCAAGGTCTATTGGCAATGTGATACGCTACCTTGTGAGGACAGGCACATCGCAGCTTGAACTGAAGCCCTCCCGCTTCGCGGCAGGTATCGAATCAGTGATTGTCAGCGGTGATGAGGTATCCATAACATATGCAGGCCTTGGAGGGGGCGGGGTCGGTGCCACCAAATGCAGGGCCCTTGCTAACGGAGTGCTGCGCTACGAGTGCACCGAATCAGGAGGGGGCCGTGCAGCGAAGGGCACTATCGTGGTCCCGAGGAGAGAAAGGGTAATTATAGGTATCGATGACACCGACACCAAGGAAAAGGGAGCTACCTGGACCCTAACCCATAATATAGCTAAGGAACTCGACTGCCCGGAATCAGTCTACTTATCACATTCCCTTGTACAACTCTTCCCGGTGGCTGCCAGGACCCAGAACTGCGTTTCCACTGTGCTGGAATTTGCCTGTACCAGCGCGGCTGCGAAGGAGGAGCTGCTCCAGAGCATCAGGGCAGCACTTATAAAATACAGCGTCTCAAAAGATACAGGCATGGTCGTGCTTTCGGATTTCGATGCTGCAGGAGTGCAGGAGTACAGCATTAAATGCCGTTCAGGAGAGCTTAGCAGGGAATATGCCCTCCGGTATGCACAGGAGCATGGTGTTGAGATATGGATAGACGGCAACGGCATTATCGGTGCACTTGCTGCACTGGCATGGTTTGCCCGTCCCGATGATTCTGTCCGGCCTGACGCCATGATCGATGATAACTGACACCAGGAACAGCATGCAGAATACAATACATACTACCGGGCTCGATGCACTGTACCTTGCATCAATTGACAGCGGTGTAAAGAGAATAACAGCTGTTGCCGGTTTTCCAATCACTGCCGTTGCTGAGAAATTCATACGGGATAATGATAACACCTACGATCTTCACTGGTTCACCAGCGAGAAGTCTGCGATGGAAACCGCACTGGGGGCATCGGTGTGCGGATGCAGGTCACTCGTGCTTGTCAAGCATGTAGGGATGAACCTTCTGGCAGATCCCCTGATAACCTCGGTCACGCATACTATTGGTGCCGGAGTGGTCATCCTTGCAGGGGACGATCCCGCAGCCTTCGGCTCCCAGAACGAACAGGACTCCAGATGGTATGGGAAGATAGCCGAGGTCATGGTTTTCGATCCATCGGGCTCTCAAAGTGCCTATTCGTGCCTCACCAGGGCCTTCGAGATATCTGAGGAGGCAAGTGCACCCGTGATTATCAGGATCACAGACAGGCTTGAGAAAAGCGAGGGCTGCGTCCTGAGGACCACTCCCCGTACAGGCGTCCAGGGAAAACACTTTGAACCGTCCGTGTGGAAGCTCACGATGCATGGCAAGCACCAGCGGTTCCACCTGAGATCACAGCCGATCCTTATCAGGGAAGCGGAAGCTAGCCCTTTGAATAGAGTATCCCTGAAAGGGACTGTGGGAATGATATCCTCAGGAGTTGTCTCGGCCATTGTTGATAGTACGCTTTCTGCTGACAACAGATGGGCTGATGTCTCCCATCTTGCCCTTGACATAGTATCACCCTTCCCCTACGGCCTTGTGGCAGACTTCTTGAAACGTCATGAGAGTATCCTTGTTGCTGAAGAAAGTGAGCCTTTCATAGAATCCCACGTCAGGGTATTTGGAAATGTGTCCGGGAAGGAAACAGGACATCTTCCCTACGGAATCCTGGATAAGGGACATATAGTGTTCGCACTGGAGAACCTGGATAAGGCGCATCCCGGTGAGTATACGTCCATCCAGACAATAGCTGAAAGAGGCCCACGGCCAATATGCAGCGATTGCCCCTACATGCCCCTCTACCATATACTGCGCAGGCTCGATGTGATGATCGCGGGGGATATGGGATGCTCCATACGCACGGCACCCGAACCCCTTGGAGCTGTAGACACCGGATTCTCACTTGGAGGAGCAATATCCACAGCCTGCGGTTTCAATAAAAAGGGAATTGCGGTCATCGGTGATTTCGGACTTGCCCACTCAGGCATAGTAGGGCTCATAAATGCAGTTGACCACGGATCGGATGTACTTGTTATCGTGCTGCAGAATGATGTCGCTGCCATGACAGGAGGGCAGCCAAGCCCTGATGTGAAGGAAGCTGTCCGTGCACTTGTCCCGGACCTTGAAACATTCGATCTGGATGCAAGTGTCAGGAACATGGGAGATGCAGCCGCAGAGGAACTGGAAAGGGTGATACAAGAGAAACTGGCTCAAAAAGGCGTTTCAGTGATCTATGTCAAATGCAAGTGCGTGATGTACTGAGCTGCAGTTCCCGGTAAAACTGCTGTTTGCCGTTTCAAATGCCTTACATGGACGATAGGTCCTGCTTCAGAAATTCACAGGTATGCCCAGTATTTCCCTGCGGCCGCCGGCAATGTCCCGCGCGATCTCGGCGCATCCGATCGCAGCGCTCCACCTGTCAAGAACATGGCACTTGGTGCCCAGATGAACGTTTATTTTTTCCACCACCCGTGGGATCTCACCTACGGAACCTTCCAGGACCACTTCCCCTCTGGAACCATAGTCCTTTAGGAGTATCTGCATGCAGGAGATCTCCATAGCTGCGAAGAGAGCAATGGTATCCAGTGCGAGAAGTGCTTCGGAATCGCCATTGAGTACGGCTTTTAATAGCTCATGCCTGTCTGAGAAAGGTGTGTGCTTGAGCACACCCGCCTTGGTGAATGCCTCGTTGGCGCTGATCTTTCCGGCATCCACGTCCCTCAGCGCCTGCACATCCAGAGGACCGTGGACCAGGCCGGGGGCAAATATGCAGGCATCGATAGCACCGATGACCTTGCCATTTGCAACCCCGAGCGTAACGGTATTGGAGCTTATATCCGATAGCACGAAATCCGCAAGTCCCATGCAGAAAGCATGATAGGCGATACCTATCTTCTCGGGGCTTGTGGAGTGGGAGAACACATTGAGCCGGGGATCTGTACGGCTTTTGTCATGTATTCCCGGAATGACTACCGCAGGAATACCGGAGTTCTTCACAGCATCGAATACGCGGCTTCCACCACCTGTTTTCTTGCCTGCACCTTCGATGCTCCTTACTCCACGGTTCCGGACGTGACCGATGTTCTCAATGGATGTTATGCTGTCCCCCATGGAATAGGTGACAGCGATCATTTCGATCTCATTGCTCTTTACACCAAAACCTTCCTCTATCAGGGATATGACTTCCGGCTCGCTCATGGGAGCAATGTCCTGTCGAGGGACTTCCAGCCTGATCACGCCGGTATCATCCCTGCCGGCTGATGCAAAACGCATTGCAGTCGTGCCATGATCTACTCCGATAAACATGATAAGCACCTTAAGATTAGTCATCCTTAAGCATTGCGTTCAGCTCGTTCATTATACGCTCACCTTCAAGGACATCGCCTACTGTAGTGACGATACGCAGTTCCTGGGAGGATGTGCCGTATGATATGAGCAGACGGAGATTTCCCCGTTCGTCGGGACGCTGGATCTTGCCGGTAATAATGCCGCCTGAAGCTCCCTTGGCCCTTACAGTGATAACTGAGGGAATTATTTTCTTCACTTCAGGGTGCTGGCTTATCAAAGCGACTATCTTTTTTCCCTGTCGCTCCCCGATTATAGTGGTATGAGAACCGCCAAGTTTGCTTTTTGGCTTGTCTGTTGGACCTGCAGGTATACCGGCATTCATTTGATGGAAATAAATGTAAGGAATATAAATTAGTAATGGTCGTGATGATTAAGGAATTAGGGATATAAGCAGATCATATCTGCTGTACATCCGCCATGTCTACCAGCCTGATGCCCGCTCCCTGCAGGACAAGTATGGCTCCCTCAATATCATTGACCCTCAATATGAGCAGTGCCTTCTCGGTCTTTGTGACAAAAGCATATGCATAATCAATGTTGATGCTCCTCTCACCCAGTACGTCAGCTATCTTCCCAAGGCCTCCCGGCACGTCTTCCATCTCCACACCAAGGACGTTGGTCTCAGACACAGTGAAACCTGCATTGTGCAGCAATTCATGTGCATCGTCAGGCCTGTCAACGACCATCCTGATGATCCCGAAGTCTCCGGCTTCGGCTATTGTGAAAGCCCTTATATTGATGCCGGACTTGCGGAAGTTGCTGGCAATATTGGCAAGACGGCCCGGCTTGTTCTCAGCGAACAGGGAAATTTGCTTTATGATCTTATCTTCCATTGAACCACCTTTACATATCAAGATTATGTAATGACAGATATTATAATTTCCTGTTGTCTATGACTCTCTTGGCTTTGCCCATAGAGCGTGGCAGGCTGCCCTTTTCAACAAGTTCCACCTTTACGGCAAGGTTGAGCACGTGCTTCATGGCGGATGCTACCTTGGCCTCAAGAGCCATTATATCATTGACCTTGTCACTGAAAGCTTCATCAGTCATCTCTATCTGGACTTTCATGACATCAAGCTCATTTACCCTGTCAACAACGATCATGAAGTGCCCCCCAACTTCGGGCATTTTCATCAGCACGGCCTCGATCTGTCCGGGGAACACATTGATACCCCTGATGATAAGCATGTCATCCACACGGCCCAGCACGCGCATTATACGCGGGTGGGTCCTTCCGCACCTGCACTCATCCCTGTTGATCACAGTGATGTCGCCTATCCTGTACCTTATAAGAGGCAGGGCTTCCTTTGCAAGGGTCGTGATGACAAGTTCCCCGCGCTCGCCGTCGGGTAACTGCTCACCGGTCACCGGGTCGATGATCTCGATGAGAAACTGGTCTGCCCACACATGTATCCCGTCCTGGTACATGCACTCTGTGAAGAGAGGGCCGCTCAATTCTGAAGTGCCATAGATATCGTAGGCCTTTATTCCTGTGGACTCCTCGATCCTCTTCCTCATTTCTTCTGTCCAGGGTTCCGCACCGAAGATACCCACCCGCATCTGGGTATTATCCTTTATGCTGATACCCAGATTGTTAGCGACCTCGTTCATGAACAGGAAATACGAGGGAGTGCATGCAATTACTGTTGAGCCCAGATCCTGCATCAGCTCGATCTGCCTTTCGGTATTGCCTGAGCTGACCGGGAGGACGGTGGCACCAACCTCCTCGGCACCGTAGTGAGCGCCTAGGCCGCCTGTGAAAAGTCCGTACCCATAACCTACCTGGACGATATCGCCCCGTCCTACACCGATGGAGGTCATGGCCCGTGCAAGGGATGTGGTCCATACATCGATGTCGTTCTGGGTATAACCTACAACGGTAGGCTTTCCTGTGGTTCCGGAAGATACGTGGAAACGTACCAGCTGTTCGTTAGGTACGCAGAACATGCCTGTGGGATAGGTGTCCCGCAGGTCGCTCTTGTATGTGAACGGGAGCTTCTTCAGGTCCGCAAGGGTCTTTATTTCCCCGGGATTTACACCCGCTTCGTCAAATCGTTTCCTGTAAAAGCCCGAATGACGGTAAACATAGTTCACCAGGTCACTTAACTTTTTCTCCTGTATCTTTTCCAGTTCGCAAACAGGCATTCTTTCTATCCATGGGTTCCAGTACTCTCTCATTCTATCGCCATTTCATTTTTTATTCAGGATCTTCCTGCAGGACTGCGGGACATATTGAAGGATTGGGTTTCCCTTTCAAGACCTCCCGTATCCTGCCCTTGCATTCTTCAACAATGACATCCATATCAGCCACAACATCTATCCCGGCGGCACCGGCATGGCCGCCTCCTGTCCCGGTATAATTGGAGCTTATGTCCTCCATTATCTTCCCGAGATTGACACCGGCGCTGACAGCCTCACGCTTGGCCCTGCCGCTGACTCTTGCGTTGTTATCCCTTGATGTACCTATGAGGGCTATATCGGCACCTATGTTAAGGAACATAGAGGAAGCCGCCCCTCCGAAAGAGTTCACATGCGAATCTACTATCAGCCAGTCCTCCACACGCTCTATGTTAGCTCTTGTAGCGCACTTGAGCATGGCTATGCGCATGGATATGTCCTGCGGCGTAGTGGCCATCATCTCAAGGACCTCTGCGTATTCCACTCCGCTTGCATCCACTATTTCAGATACCGTCCTGAAGGTCTCGGCAGTAGCATGCTTGAAGTGGCCTGTATCGGTGATTATGCCGGTCATGAGCCCCAGGGCAGTCCTGCGCATGATGGGAGCTCCCATTATCTTGAGGATGCCAAAGACCATCTCTGCGGTGGATGTTGCATGACGGTGCAGGTAGAAATCGGCATTCTCTATAAGAGCAGTAGTGGCATGATGATCTATGACACAGTACTTCCCCAGTTTGATATCGTTCAGCTGGGAAATGGTGGACGTGTCCACAACCAGCGCGATATCATACTCAGAAGGATCTGGTTTTTCCACTACCTTTATCTTTAGTTTGTCTATCAAAAGAGAAGCCACCCTGTTGCAGCCATCAACAAGCCCGATGGTCCCGCCAATAGCCTCTGACAGGGCAAAAGCACTGCTCACTGCATCCGGATCGGCATTGCGGTGGCACAAATAAAGAATATTCTTATAGTCCAGAAGCCGGTTGTAAAACTCCAGTTCTTCAACTTGCATGAACACCTCTGATCATCACTAAACAGATTGACCCGAGTTACGTCATTTAAAGGGAAGAGGGCTTACTGTGCCTGCTTCCCCATGGACTGCTCAAGTTGTTCCTGAAGTTGCGTAAAGCGCTTGGAGATACGTTCTTCCTGCCTGGATATGGACTGCAGCCTCAATGATAGTGTTTCCACTTTTTCCTTAAGCTGGGCAATTGTCTCTTCCTTGCCAGCCTTTACATGGAGTTCCCCGACAGTCCTGTAGATCACTGCATCATCTGAAAGCTTCTCAAGCTCTTCAAGCGCCATCCGGGACTCGTTCTGCAGAGACTCCATCTGTGCCTTCTGCATTGCAAGTGATTGCGCCTGCTGCTGAACCTGCTGCAACTGTGCCAGCTGGTTCTGTATCTGTGGGGGTATTTGCGTACTCATTTGGTTTCACCTGGCATACCAATAAACCTAAAGTGATTTTAATGTTTCTATAGTGTATGAGCCGCTGAAAACAGCCACTTTAATCCGTTTTCTAAATAGAGGGAATGAAAAAAGTCAATTAGCAAGCTCTTCCTTCAGGGAAGCAACTTCACAGGCCACCTGTACCAGGCGCAGCCAGGTGTTCAGTGATGAACGCATGGAGATGATGTCGTCAGCAGTTATAACAAGGTGCAGGCTGGATCCGTCAGCCCTCACTTCCATCCTGGACCGTTCAGTGACCGGGGTCTCAATCTCCGGCTCAAGGGATCTGAGAACAGCATCTGCATGGACGGTCTCAAACACGGATTCCATGCGCAGCTTCAGGGAGAATCACCCTCGTATATCCGGTAACTCTTGACCTTCAGGGTGAAAAGAGTATTATCGCCTTCAATGAAATCCATCCTGTCCTCTCCGACTGCGAGGACCCGGGAACCCTGAGGTGCTTTTACATTTTCCAGCAGAAGCATGCCTGACAAAGCCTGTGAAAGGTCACTCTCACCTGCCACAACAGGCACCGCACCCCTGGAGCGGGGATAAGGGCTCGCTGATGGCACCAGAATAACATTAGCGGATAATGCGCAAAACCCTTCCGGATCATATATGCTGATATTGCCGGGATTGCCGTGATACTCTCCCACTATAAGAAGCGGAGAACCATGAGAGCTGGCAAGGACCTCACCCATGCCCATCTTACCACGGTTGATATACTCACTGTCAAAAAAGGACGCCAGAAGCTTACATAAAGTACGCGTACTGGCGGAAGGTTTGCGAGAAGAAGTGATAAGCATCTACTTCTACTCTGCTTTGATGCGCTTGATAGTTGTCGGTCGCTCTTTCACAAGAATCCTGTGCCCGCAGTAAGGGCAGCGGATACCTGTATACTCATAGTCGATCTCAACGTTCCGTTTGCATCTTGTGCACTTGTAATCCATGTTCACCTTAAGCTATCTGTTCAGTGGCTTTCCTGACAAGACGAGTAACGGTTTTACCAACGCTGGTCTGTGGTATGTATGTGCCGCCTGCAAATGTGTAATCACATTTTGCGCATTTCCATATGCCAGTTCCTACCCTGCTTACTGTCGGACGTGCACACTTTGCACAAACATGAGGCATGCGCATCTTCTCTTCAAGATCCGCAACCAGTTTACGGTCTTTCCTACCATATCGTACACCAAACCTGCCTGCTGATCTGGTTACACGCCCTTTCTTCGTATATTTTTTTGCCATGAGTTAAATCTCCTTGAGTTAAATATGAGTTCAGTTGAAGTGTGAATGTATCAGATACTCGACAGATGAGCCTTGCGTAGCTCCGCTGCTTTCTCACATGCCATTTCTACGGCTTTGATCGCCTGTTCCTCTGTTAACGCCCCATTACCGCTCTTTTGCATGCCGGATATGGAACCGTCCTGATTTGAAACTATCGTGATCCTTGTATCGCATACAGTTTCCTCATCGAGACCCGGGTCAACCATCAGAGAGCCGCCAATATTAACCAGCGTGACCGCCAGAGGCATATCTCTCATAGGCATCGCCATGTCCTCTCCTTTCCCGTCGCGCTCGGCAGGGATGGTCGTTGTCATGAGAGCTGCAATTGCACCAAGGGAGGAAGCGTCCTGGATATTGCCAGCGTAATTGAGAACATGGATATCAATAAAGACAATCCATACCTCTTCTCCCTTCGTAATACATAACTTATTTAAATCAATTGCGCCTGATTCACGGATACCCCTGTCTGTCACACGGGCCATCTCAATAGCACCCTCTTTTGGAGGGCCTGCCTCAAACTCAGGGGATGCAAGCGGATTCAGCTCGAGACTGGTTATAATGACACCTTCATCCGGAGAGTCAGGGAATGGAGCTCCAGCCTGCAGCTTTACACCTACGAGGACCTCGGTCTCACCATATTTCACCCAGGCGGAACCTTCCGCCTTATCTATGACATTTGTCTCCAGTGCGATATCCCTGATCTGATCGAAGGAACGGTCATCGACACGTTTACCCTTAAGCATCAGATTGTAGATATAATCCTTTTTCAACACAGACATTATTTCATTGCTCACGAGTCTCACTTCCCTCGGTAGCTACCTTTTCCTCATCTTCCGTATCTTCATCGATAAGCTCAATGAACTCTTCCTCCACATCGAGGATCTCCTCATCAGCATCCTCTTCATCCGTCTCTTCAGCAGCGATCTCTTCTTCCACATCCTCTGCTTCTGTGTCTTCGGGAACTGGTTCAAGGTCTTCTTCAATGATGTCTTCTGCGGATTCATCCGCCTCTTCAGTCTCCTCAGCTTCCGGTTCTACTGCACCGGTCTCTTCTTCAGAGTCCTCTACAACATCCTCGAGGGCAGTTGCCACATCTACTGTCTCCTCTGCTTCATCAGGAACCGGCAGGGCCGTATCATCTGCAAACTTGGCTTTTAAGGCTTCCTTCTGCATCTCCAGGATCTGCCTGCAGCCTTCCTTGCACATCTCCAGGGCCTTTCTGAACTCCTCCTGGGTCATGTCCCCATCCATCTGGAGCAGGGTTATCTCGCCATCCTGTGTCATTGCCACAGGGAGATCTGCCTGGCCATAGTTGTCTTCCGCCTTGTTAAGATCAAGTACAAGCTGGCCGTCCACTTTACCTACCGCACATGCGGACACAAGGCCTTTCATGGGAATTCCTGCATCTGCGAGAGCCACAGAAGCAGCGTTGATCGCAGCAGTCCTTGTACCGGCATCAGCCTGGAGCACCTCTGCGAAAACATCGATCACTGCGCCAGGGTAGAGATGTGTCATAACAACAGGCTCAAAAGCCTCACGGCTTACCTTTGATATCTCAATGCTCCTCCTGCTGGGGCCCGGACGTATGCGCTCCTCCACCGAGAAAGCTGCCATGTTGTATCTGTATCTGATAAGGGCTGAATCAGCCTTCTGCAGTCTCCTGGGATGAAGTTCCCTGGGACCATAAACTGCCACAAGTATCTTATTGTTGCCCCATTCCAGATAACATGAACCATCTGCTCTGGAAAGCACGCCGATCTTTATTTTCATCTGCCTTATCTCATTGATCTGCCTGCCATCGAGGCGTAAACCGTTCTCATCAATGAACTTTTCAGGTTTATCACTCATACTAATTCTCCAATATTCACGCTATAGGCCGGTCACATTTTACAGAAGACTGCCTGGATCATTCATCCGTCTCTTCAAGAAGCGCATCTACTTTTCTGTAAGTATCCTCGGAAATGTCGCGTGGATCCTCTGTTGACTCCTCGGCGGAGTCAACCGTAACAGCATCCTTTTCCTCGGGAACTGTGCCATTGTCTTTTTCTTTTTCGTTCTTCAGGAACTGATATATCCTGTCAGTCAGCCCATCCATGTGCGACTGCTGCATGATCATCCTGATGGCGTCATCAAGAAGATCCATCTCCTTGTCTTTCCCGTTGATCCATATCCTTCCGTTCTGGCCTACAAAGATCTCACAATCGGTTTCCTTCTTGAGCATGGAAACCATCGAGCCGCCATGTCCTATGACCCTTGGGACCTTTGCGGGGACGACCTCTATTATGCGCCCTACCTTAAGAGGACGTAATCCCCTGTCCCTCATGGAAAGTTCTACCTTCATGGCCGGACTCACGTCCTTTACGCGCAGCAATGCGGAATCACCGACATCCATTATTCCGGCCATCTGGGATGAATCCACACGTCTCGGGTATTCAGAAACATGCAGCAGGCCATCATATGGAGAACCGATGCTGAATATCCAGTTCGAAGGAGTTACATCGATAACAGTGCCAATGACAAAGTCCTTGGCTGCAGGGATGTACTTTCCAGAGAAGGGAATGACCGATATCTTATTCTTAGCATTTTTAACACCGTACAGAAGAGAATATACCTTCCCATCTCTTACATAAGTACCGGAACCGGCATCGTTTGGATTCTCGGATAAAAGCTGTCCCGGCAATACAATTTCACGTTCCATTGTACATCCTCATAAAATCTTTGTTTCAGCATCCCCTTTTGTCAGGTGGTTTACCAGGCTGTAGAAGTCATTCTGCATCCCTGCAGGCATTCTTACAACAGCCACCCAGGACCCATCACCCTGCCATTCGTTCCTGACCAGGGTTGCAAACTTGGATATCTCACCATAGGATTTGGCGGCATACTCCCCTGGGACTTTCACTGCGATATTGATCTCTTCGAACCTGATGGGGATGATGGGGCGAATCGCCTTCATTACTATATTGACCTGCTCCTCCACGCTCTTGTAAAGATCGATGTGGACCTTTGCCTCTTCCATGGCCTTTTCGATCCTGGCCGGGGGGTGAGGGGTCATTGTCTGGGGATTGATGGCGTTCTGCGCAATAACTGTGATTATCTGCCGGGTCTTCTCCTCAAGTATGTGCTTCCTCTGTTCCTTAGTAAGCTGAAGCTCTCCGTGCAGTATGATATTTTTGGCAGCTTCCATGATATCGGTAGTGCCAAAAGCGCTCTCGAGCTCGGATTCGGAAATATGGTCCCCTTGACCTGCATCAGAGAAAACAGACTCAACAGCAATTATATCCTCAATATTGATCTTTTCGCCCCTTCTAAATGCAAATGCCCCGTCAGGATCCACATACACCTCGAACTGGTGCTTGCCTTTCTTGAGCCTTGCTATCACAGATTCGTCAAGAGATACCATATTATTCACTCCGATAACTTTTGAACTTACTTGATCACTCTGTTGATCCTTCTTCCTGGCCTTGGGTTTTTTCGCCTTCTCCCCCGGATTCGTCTTTCAGTTCGTCGCGAATGCGCTGTACGTAGGTTTCGACCTCATCCTCCGAAAGCTTCCTGAACTGCTTATCCAGCAGGGTGACAAGGCCAACTTCAAGAGTTGCAGCATCCACTTTTCCTTCTGTGGACCTGTAGATAGCCTTCATTCCGAGCATTATGGCAGCATCCATATCCATGTCGTCCCTGTAA
Source organism: Methanolobus sp. (assembly GCA_030154025.1). Taxonomy (GTDB): domain Archaea; phylum Halobacteriota; class Methanosarcinia; order Methanosarcinales; family Methanosarcinaceae; genus Methanolobus. The sequence goes on along the minus strand of JASKKT010000006.1, from coordinate 37,709 downwards.
TCGGCCTCGAATATCTCCATAAATGCACTCCTGCCGGCACCTATTGCTGTGGCCATGTACTCAAGCAGGGCACCGCTTGGATCGGTTTCGAACAGTCTCGGCCTGGAATCATCGACACCTGCTATAAGGAGAGCTGTACCGTAAGGACGTGCACCGCCATACTGGGTGTAGGATTGCTTATGATCACATATCTTCTTGGAAAGTACTTCCACACCTATTGGCTCGTCGTAGGAAACACGGTTTATCTGGGCCTCGACCCTTGCCCTGTCCACGAGGGCACGGGCATCTGCAACCAGACCAGAGGTAGCGGCCCCTATATGATTATCGATCTGGAATATCTTCTCGATGGATTCAGCTTCTATCAGCCTGCTTGTGATCCTCTTGTCAACGAGCAGCACTACCCCGTCAATTGCTTTTACACCGGCTGCAGTCGTGCCTCTCTTGACGGCCTCCCTTGCATACTCTACCTGGAAAAGGCGCCCGTCAGGACTAAAAACAGTGATGGCACGATCGTAGCCCATCTGTGGTGTCATTTGCATCTTAATCTCATCTCCTCTATTAACTTAAAATAGTAACACTAAATCTAGCTTCTACTTGAAATATGTATTCTACTCATTTATATGTGACTGTTCCTTCGGATTAAATACATCCACACCCGCTAAATACTTTTTTGTCGCTCCCTGGACAGTCCCCGATATACCGAGTATGTGAACGATGACCTTCCTGCCTTTGACGGCCGTAATGCATGCAAGCACTGCACGCGTACTGACAGTTCTGTCATACGCACAGCGCACCACTCCTTTTGAGTCCTCGAAGGCAAGCAGCCTTATGGCACACTCGCTTGAGCCAAGGTCACCCAGAAGGGAGCCGGAGGACGAGAAGATCTCCCTTATCAGGTCCTCCCTCTTTACTGGTTCCTCCGATATTACCTCAAATGCCAGGTACCGGTTCCTTGCACGCTGTGTTGGAGGGAGTATCTTCATCAGCAGTCACCCTCATCCATGCTTCCGGTATCTGTATCATCGTATACCAGTTGTACACCCTCACTTATATATCCCGCAGGAGGACGGTTCTTCGTGATTATGGACAAAGGCGTTGCTGTGAGTCCTGCCATTGCCTCTTCTGCAGACATCCCGAACAGCGTGGCAAGAGCTGCCAGCTCCCTGGGAGCGCGCATGTCAAAACAGGACCTGGCATTGCCTGTCAGGATAAAAGGAACATCATACTTCCTCACCAGCTGCAGGTTCTTCCTGCTGTTGGCCAGTGCCTGGACCCGGCTGCCTCCTCTTGAATGGATCAGGATGCCAAGGTCAAAGGAAATAGCCACATGGTTCTCGCTTGCTTCTTTTGCAAGTACCTGATTGAATCCGTTATCCTGGCCGATGCCCAGGTTCACCAGCACATCCACGCCGGGATTCTCCACTGCAGCCCTGTTGATGCCCTCACTGCCTCCAGAAACCGCAACGACGTCAACCTTATCCCGGTACTTGCTGATCATGCCATGAAGTTTCGAAGGATTGTCGGTCCTTATCTCGACTCCGCTCAGTACTTCCAGCCCGTCGATCCTGCCGCAGGATACCTGCTGTTTAACAGTGTCCGGGTTTGTAATGGCAATGCCACTATAGCCCAGGCGCTTTGCCACTGTAACGAATTCCCGGACCACATTAGCGCTTTCAGGGATACAGCAGACATTCAGATCATAGAAGCCGGAGCTAACCAAACAACTCCTCCACGATCAGGCCAGCCTTCTGCCGGTTCTTCGGATACGTCTCTATCTTGACCCTGACAGTAATGGCATCCGATGAGGACGTGAGTTTTACCTGTTCCCCGAAAGCTGCCTGCTTGTCGAGCCGGAGGTGGAATACCTGGTCGTCATCAAGACGATCCGGCATCTCCTCCCTCAGGAGTTCAACATCCTCAGGCAACATGTGCTGCCTTATAAAAGCGGCCAGTGCTTTCAGGTCCTGTTTGCGCGGGACATGCGCACTGAAGATTGTCATGCGATTGCCATAATGGCCTTCAGCATCGATCACTTCCACAATATCATCTGTATTGCGGCCTTCCCCTTCCGGGGAATGTAGTAAAAAGAAGTCCAGGGCCTTGCGGACCCTGGCCGGGTCTTCAGTGGAATGCGCTATCGCACGCAAGTCAATATAATGGATCACTTGCCCCTGTTCTGGTGTGACCTGATGCTCGGCCTGGTCTTCTCGGTACCATTGCCGCGTGTCATCATACCCCTGCCCTTGCGGCCTGCACTGGTCTTGCCGCGCTGGACACGTCCCTTGTGGCTGCTGCTGCAGATCCAGTTGAGGTTGCTGTCACTCTGGATGACAGGGTGGCTTGGGTCTACAAGGATAACCTCGTACCACTTGAGCTTACCATCTTCGCCTACCCAGTAGGAGTTCAGTACTTCCATGTTCGGGAACTTCCTGCCTGCGCGCTCTTCAGCGATCCTCTGGATGCTCTTTCCGGCAGTGATCTTGTTCTTACCCATGTTGTGGGTACGTCTGCCGCGCACATACCTGGATCTCCTGAGACTTCCCCTGCGCACCTGTACACGGGCAACCACTATGCCCTGCTTTGCCTTGTAGCCAAGAGAGCGTGCACGGTCTATACGGGTCGGGCGCCTTATCTTTGTAACTGAGCCCTCTTTTCTCCATTCCTGGAGCCTTTCCCATCTGAGTTCGCTGACATATGTGGTGTCAGGGTCCTTCCATGCGTCTCTTATATAGCTGTAAAATGATCTGGACAAATACGTTCACCTTTGTTTCATTTACTTGTTTCACGGTTCAGCTTCAAAAGCCACATTCCCACGGGACACATCCCGACAATGAAACAGGGCTACTACCCGCTGATAGGATTTAAACTTTTTTACCGGAAAATGATCTAGAACAGTTTCAGAAATCGCGCTGACAAAAGAAAATACAGAAAAAGTGCTCAGTGATTTAAAATATTGCTATCAGATATCCTTGCTGAAGATACTGAGATCTTCACCAGAGCAGATCAGACCCGTAACTTCGCTACCATTACCGCCCAAAAGGGTATCATACCAGCGGATAGTGATATACCGGCCATCCTTGCGTACAACCGGAATCTCCCAGTAGTCCGGCAGCTTTGAATTGCCTGCCAGTGCAGCCACCAGGGATGCTCTCACCTCATCACCCATGTCCTCCCGGACGACAGCCTTCACGAAATCCTGTCCGATAAGCTCGAATTCCTCATATCCGAGTGCCTCGTTGCCCTTCCTGTTGATGAGATTGATCCTCAGATCCGGGTCCACGACCACTACAATGAAGCCTGCAGCATCAAGATAACCAAGGGCATCGTTCCTTTCGGCAAGTATTTTATCCTGCAGGTGCTTGATGCGCAACAGAGACCTCACACGGGTGACCAGCTCCAGCCGGTTCACAGGCTTGCCAAGGAACTCATCGGCGCCTACCTCAATACCCTTGATGCGATCATCCTTACCGGACAGAGCCGTGACCATGATCACCGGAAGGAATTGCGTCTCCACGGAAGTTTTCAGCCTCCTGCAGACCTCGTACCCATTCATGTCAGGCATCATCACGTCCAGAAGAACTATATCTGGCTTGTCGCTCCTGATCTTCTCAAGAGCTTCCTGGCCATTGTATGCACTGATCACATCGTACTCAGACCTCAGGTAAAGCCCCATCAGTTCAACAATTGCCTGTTCATCATCAACTATGAGTACTTTGTCCCTATCCTGCATCCACTTTTTACTCCATTTTCAAGTACATTAATTATGATCGCACACCTAACTTTAATATATGTGTGTCAATATAAATATGATGGTAATCACACCCTGTACTTTCACGGTTCATGAAAATAACAGCGGGATTCTAGAGAGTATTATACTCTCTCTGCATATATAATTTTAGGCACATGAATGCGTAAAACAGAACAAAAATAACTTCCGCGAAGCAAACAAAAGAAACAAATGGGGCTGGTGAGATTTGAACTCACGATCGACGGGTCTCTCCGAACTGCTGCATTACACAGCATTAAGGTACGAGCAACATCAGTGCTCCAACGGTTCCTCACCGGCCAACCCCGTCGGGTTAAGCCTCAGTAGACCCGTTGTTCATCATTTATCCGCTGGAGCCCATCGCCATGCCGGGCTAGGCCACAGCCCCATGATATGACTGTACCCCTGAATATGCCTTATGGGAGATATATTTAGCGGTACAATCTGTAGCGACAAACCTGAAAGGTCACCTGGAAGGCCAAGGCCATATTTACTGGCATCCGACCCGGTCAAGACTGCCAAGCCGGCACAGCTCTGTGCACAGCTTCTCTATCTCTGAGCGGACCTCTTCCCTGGAATGACCATACATGAGCGCGAGGTACATGGCACCGCCTGCGCCCACGCCCTCCTTGACAAAGCCAAGCTCATATTGCCTCAGGCCCTGGGAGGCTGACTTGCCAAACTCGGGATCAACACCGTAGTATCTGGCACCGAGCCGCCCTGCGATCTCCCTGAAATTGGCAGACCCGTCATTGACAACATAGCTGGTCGTGACTATAGTGATGCCATCCGTCGGGTAGCCCAGGTGCTTTATTACCGCATAGATGGATTCCATCTGAGTGCCGCCTGCAAGTATCACGGGCGTGCTTCCAAGACCTGCAGCAAGACCTGCGACTGCAACCATCATAGGGTCACCCACACAAGCTACAGCCTTCAGCGGCTCATCCCGCAGGGAGCCTGGTGTGATGCCCGATGACCTAAGGGCGGCTGCAACAACTTCCCTTTTAAGGGACAGGGGATTGGAACTCGAGCTGCTGCTCACATCCCCGTTGTATCCCAGGGATTGCAGCACCGCGTTGGCAGTGGTGGTCCCTGCAGGAATGCTCTCACCAATGACCACAAGGTCATGCTTCCCGGCAAGCTCCTGCCCCAGTTTGAATGCATTAATGAAGACCTCATCAACCTTATGCACTGCCACAGGGCCCCTTATATCAGAACCCGGCATACCCCCCAGTTCCACAAGGGGAACCTCTTTTGCAGGGAACACCCTCAGGCCGGCATTCACGATCAGCAAGGGTACCCCGGTAAGGGTCAGGGCCACTCTTGTTATCAGGGCAGGAGTGGGAGTATCATAGGGAGGCGTCATAGGGAGGATAGGTATGTCGATGATAGTACCCTTGTGCAGGACCTCCGCATCTCCTGCAGGCGTGTAATCCGTCAGCTTTGCAGTCTTCCCGGCGGCAGAGAGACCTTCAATATAGGCGGTCTCAGTGTTTCCAAGCACACATACGAACAGGGGCCTCTCAGGCAAACTGACATTCTCGGGTGATAGAGCATCCATAGTTATCACCTCACTTATTTTAGAGGGTATATATCATCTTTTCCTGTCATAGACCGATCATATGCACAGTGCCGGAGTCCCCTGCCAGGAACCCGGCACCGAATGCTTAGTAGGTCCTTGCCACATATACCTGTGTATCTGCATCAGCTCCGCAGGTGATGCATTTGCCTTCGCATGGCTCCTGTCCTGTGGGGATACCGAGGATGCCGGCGCCGACCTCATCCTCAAGCTTCAGGCCGCATTCCTTCCTACCGCACCAGAAGACCTTTGCGATACCTTTTGTAATATTCTGCCTTATCTCATCGTGAGTGCTGCAATCGAATATGCGCTCTTCGACTTCCCTTTTTGCCTTCTCGTACAACGAGGTCTGGACAGCCTTGAACATGGAAAGAACCTCGCCAGAGATATTCTCAAGAGAGACCTGCCTCTTCTCCCCGGTATCACGGCGTACCAGCATCGCAGCGTTGTTCTTCAGATCCCTGGGACCAAGCTCAAGCCTTACAGGAACGCCCTTCATTTCCCATTTGTAGTATTTGGCCCCCGGACGATCCTCGCTTGCATCGATCTTCACCCGGACACCTGCATCCTCAAGTTCCTTCTTGACATTCTCACATGCGTGGAGCACATCCGTGGATTCCTTGAAGATGATAGGAATAATGACAACCTGCACCGGAGCGATCTCCGGCGGAATGACAAGCCCTTTATCATCACCGTGTATGGATATCAGCGCGGCTATCGAGCGTTCGGAAACGCCATAGCAGGTCTGGTGGGCATACACCTGCTCGCCGTTCACATCCTCATAAGTGATGTCGAAGGTCTTTGCAAAGTTAGCCCCAAGATGATGTGCCGTACCAACCTGAAGGGTTTTGCCGTCCGGCATGAGCGCGTCTGTCGCGATAGTGTAGTCAGCCCCGGGGAATTTGTCCCAGTCAGGTCTCTTGGAGGGCAGTACCGGAATAGCAAGCCTGCGGTAGAATTCCGTATATATCCTTATGGCCTCGTCCACCTGTGCCGCTGCCTCTTCCCAGGTGGCATGCACTGTGTGTGCCTCCTTAAAGGATGTGATTTCACGCAGCCGGATAAGAGGGCGCGTGTGCTTGGTCTCGTACCTGAAGGTGTTCACTATCTGGTACAGCTTAAGAGGAAGATCGGCGTGGGAGCGGACCCAGAGCTTGTACATGGGATAAATAGCAGTCTCACTGGTCGGACGCAGCGCAAGCTTCACATCCAGAGGTGATGTGCCACCATGTGTGACCCAGTAGACCTCGTCCTCAAAACCCTTGATGTGCTCCGCCTCTTTCATGAACTCGTTCTCCGGGATCAGCAGAGGGAAGAGAGTTTCCTGGTGGTCCTTGTCAAGCAGCTCACGCATTATATTGTAGACATTTCTCCGGATGTTGAAACCAAATGGATACCACACATATAAGCCCTTAACAGGGTAACGTACGTCCATGATCTCGCCTTTCTGGAGGAGGTCATTATACCATTCGCTGAAATTCTCTTTTTGTGGAAGTGCAGCCTCTTTCTCTTGTTCTGCCATATTGTCACCTGTAATTATGATTGTAATGTGTCACTATTTCTGCTTGATTTTGGCTAAATTAATAAAGACATTGCTTATAAGGCATTTCCTTCAGGAGTTTCTTAACACTTGCTTGGAGAAATACGGGAGAAAAGAACAGGAAGATAAAGATGAATAAATTAGAGGGCTAATAGCCCTCCTTGTTATACGGCTTCAGGGCTCCTGCCAGTGGCCTCACGGGAAATAATCATTTCCGCTACCTTCTTACCTGAAAGCAGCATTCCTCCGAATATCGGCCCCATTCTCGGCGAGCCCATCACCGCGTTACATGCCATGCCCGTCACATAGAGATTAGAGTAGACTTCAATAGTATTTTCCACAGTCATACGTTCCCCTACCTCGGCCCACATACTCTTCTCACCCTCTACTACACCTGTTGGAGTATTCAGCTTTCCTACCTTTCTCTGCACAACATTAGCTACTTCAGCCGGATGACCGGTGCCATCGATGACATACTTAGCCCTGATAGCCAGAGGATCAACATGCAACCCTGCAACTTCCACTGCACTGGAATTGATAACAACACCGCATACCTTGTTTTGGCGAATTATAACATCTTCAACAGAGATGGTGTTGTAGAGCCTTGCCCCGGCACTCACTGCAGCAGCAATTAGTTTAGCAGAGGATTCCACCGAATCGGCAGTATAATACCCTTCACCGGCATCCCTCAGGCGGACGTCTATCTCTTCCAGAAGTAGCTTGGATTGTTCCTGCACCACGATGACAGGATATGTCATGCCGCCTCCCCACATACCTCCCCCGGGAGTTAACTTCCTTTCAAAGATAACTACCTTAAGACCGGCTTTGGCCAAGTATCTGGCAGCAGTCAGTGATGCCGGACCTGCGCCAGCAATGACAACGTCCACATCAATATTTTCCAGAAATTCTTCTGCGTATCGCTCAACAATCTTCCGAGTAACCTTTATTTCGTCGATTTCCATCTAAATTCCTCATAATCGTAATGCGCATACCCCATATTTCAGATATTATTTAATCTTAACTGCACATTTACAAGAGGAAAGCAAGCACTCTGACTGTGAAACATTCGATGTTGAATCAAACAGATAAAAAGGAAATTACTTCTTGCGGTCCTTTCTCATGCACAGGAACCAACCGCTGCACTTCAGATCACTGTCCTCATCCGTCAGCCTATCCTTTGCAGCTGACCATGTTGTAGGGTTCGGGACTATGACATCATCACCAGGATGCCAGCCCTCGGGAGTGCACACATGCTCACTGTCAGATTTCTGGAGAGCGAGGACCATCCTTTTGATCTCATCCATGTTACGCCCGGTAGAAAACGGATAGTGCAACATGGCACGAATCTTTGCCTGCGGGTCGATGATAAAGGTTGCGCGTACGGTTTCAGTGCTGAACTCCTGCAGTTTGAGCTTACCCCCCGTGCGTTCAAACTTCTCAAGGATCTCCTCCGGAGAGTAACGTGCATGAGGGTGTATCATGCCATACTTGCGGGCAATATCCATACTCAGATCTTCGATCACAGGGAACATGACATCGACATTCTTCATACCCTTGTATTCGATCTTTTCCCTGATGGCCTCAAGCCATGCGATATGGGAACTGTTACTGTCAACTGAAAGGCCGATCAGTTCGGTGTTAAGTTTCCTGAACTCCTGCTGCATGGAGGCAAAACGCATGAACTCTGTGGTACAGACAGGTGTGAAATCTCCTGGATGGCTGAAGAACACCACCCATTTCCCTCTGTAATCGTCAGGGAAATTTACAACACCCAAAGTCGTTTTGGCAGTAAAGGACGGTGCATCGTCCCCTATTAGGGGCATGGCGGCATTCTGGCAGCATTCCTCTGGCAACTTGTGTCCTCCCACAGTTTCTTAAATATGTGATAGTTAATATCAGATTCCAATATATATAAGGTTTAGGAAGCCACAGGAAACTTTTGAGGGAAGATAGCAATTACAAATAATGTAAAAAGGAAAGCAAGAACCCAATATAAAAAGTGGGGCTGAAAATGAATCAGTCTGTGATGGAATGATCCGCATCGCAGGCATCGATCTCCATTTCTGAGGAGGAGGTATCGAACACGATCATCCCTGTTTTGAGGTGTCCCGCTTCTTCCTGAGTAAGCTGCCTGGACTTTGCCCTGTCAGATATGATAACACTGTTCCCCATAGGGTCCTCTATGATCAGCGTGAGTTCCTTTTTGCAGTCTATGGCATCCCTTAAAGCCTGCTGGATATCAAGACCCAGGGAATATTTCTCAGGCTCTTCGGCACTCCAGTTTGTTGCTGTAATGACAACGCTAAGTATCCTGTCAAGCACACCTTCCACATTGGTCACATAGGACTCGGAGATAGAGCCCGGCTCCACATCAATTCCAAGTTCGGGTATGCGTATGGTTCCGGAGGTCGAGCGTACTACCCTGCTGTTCAGGTCCTCCTGACTTTCCAGTTTCAATTCATATCTGACAGGATCGCGCTGTGTAAGTATCAGCGTGTCCGAGAACTTGAAACCGCACTCGCATCTGGAGCTTATATGCATGACCTCGCCAAAATAAGGAATATCATCACCCTGCCAGTTGATGATAAGTTCCTCATGACAGAGAGGACAGGAAGTCCGGGTTACAAAACTTTGGCAGGGGGCTTCTTCACTCAATACCTTCCACCAAGGATCTTAGACCTGTCTATCTTGATGCCGGTGGGCGTTACAAGCACCTGGTCATCCTTTATTCCCGCTATATCACCATGCACATCCAGAACAACATCCTTGAGATCCTTCAATGCACGGTCAAGCATGAGCTTGTCGGCCTTTATGTTCGAGATATCGATCATCACAATATTTCCTCCATAGATCTCCCTTTTAAGGGCAGTCAGTTCGTTAAGGTTGGTCAGCTCGGCAACCCTTATGTATGTCTCTGCAGGTTCCTCATCCAGCACTTCTTCGTACTTGGTAAGGTCAAGTTCGGTGTATTCATCTTCAACTGTTGTGGTTTTGCTAGTGCCACCAAACAACTTGTTCATGATCTTTGCCATAATGAGCCCTCATGTATTGAATAACATTGCTGCTATATTAATAATATCGATACTACTTAAATTATTACCGAGTAATGCCAGCACCCAGAGCCGGGCAGGCCCGGATCCATGTGCCATTCACGTTCGCTTATGATTAACTATAATTATGCGTATATTTATAAACCATTTCATGATATATTAATCATTTCTTTCAGATGTCAAGGTTCCAAAGCTTGTCACCCACATAATGCACGGACTTGATAGCCTTGCCGGAACTTGCTTTCATATCAGCCCCGGAGATAATGGCAGTACCTATGGCAAGCGGCTTGTTATGTGTCTCCTCCACAATGATCACCGGGTCCCCTGCCTTGATATCAGGGTCTGCGGAAACTATGCCAGGGCACATCACATCAGCACCGTTGACAACGAAACGGACTGCTCCGGCATCGACTTTGACTATGTTCCTCCTCAGGCCAAGTTCAAGCACTCCCCTCACAGTTGGGAAATAAGCGTCCCCTACCTGGAAAAGTAGTACTTTGCCCTCGATGATGACTATAGGCAGGTCATCCGCAGTAGCTGTTTCGAACTTCCTTTCTGAAAAGCTGTACACCACATCGCCAAAGGAATCCTTCAACTCCTTAAGCAACTTTGCCTTATCCGATTTCCTTATTTGTACCCTGGATCTGACCTTCAATTGATCACCAGCAACATAGACTAGCATGTCCTGCTTTGATTCTGCATATGCGAGTAGAGATATGTAAAGACTAGGTTTGACGGAGCCTTAAGCCTTGCGAAAACCATGCTCAGAGCTTCATGTCACACCGATTCAGAGACCTTTTACCTGACAATGACAACCGGCATTCCACTTACGTCCAGCACGTCCACGGACCTGCCTGCTGAAACCACTTCCTTTTCCACATCAACGAACTCAGGTTCAAGCTCTATGACCTCGCCATTAACGGATATGGATATCCTGCCTCTGGAGATCTCATCGGCTATCTTCTTCGGATTCTCCTCAAGCAGAGCATCGATTATGGCCTTCGCCTGTCCCCTGAACCTGGGGCCGATCTTACCCATGTTGGGCTTAACGTTCACAGGCACGTGCTCGAAGTCTGGCTTGCCTGGTATGACCTCCACTGGTGAATTCGTCACTCCTGCAAGGTCTGACACATCAAGGCTTACACCATAGAGTTCGATCTTTGCAAGACTTGCGTTGAGTGCCATGCCCTTCTCGGACTTGTACCTCCTGACAGCACTTGCAACGTCCTTGATGAACTCACCAGCCTTCTCTGCTTCCTCGTCAATGAGATCTTCCCTTGCCTTTGGCCAGGACTGAACGTGTATGCTTCCCTCGCCCAGATAGGAGAACATCTCCTCCGCAAAGAAGGGAGCAAAGGGTGCGAGCAGCCTTATGAGAGTGTCCATTGTCACATACAGGGTATATTTTGCGGCCTGCTTGCCTGTACCGTCCTCACCATAAAGGCGGGACTTGATCAGTTCAAGATAGTTGTCGGCTAGCATTTCCCATGAAAAGCCGCGTATAGCCTTGAAAGCCTCGTCGAACTGGTATGCTTCCATGCTGTCCGTCACAGACACAATGAGCCTGTTAAGATGGCTCAGCAACCACTTGTCCACGACCTCCAGTTCTGACACATCCCTCTCCTCATGTTCATACTCCCCAAGGTGGGACATGGAGAACCTGTATATGCTCCATACCTTGGTAAAGAACCTGGAAGCAGCTACCACATCCTTCCAGCGGAACATTACATCAGAACCCACAGAGCCGCCAACAGCCGCCCACTGCCGGAATGCGTCTGCGCTGTACTCCTTGATGACCTCTTCCGGCGAGATCACATTGCCCAGGGACTTGCTCATCTTGTGGCCATCCTCACCAAGGACCATGCCGTTGACAAGTATGGAATCCCATGGTTTCTTGCCTGCAAGGGCCATGGACCTCAGTATGCTGTAGAAGGCCCAGGTACGAATAATATCGTGACCCTGTGGACGCAGTTGTGCCGGGAGTCTCATCTCATGGTCGGAGAGCCAGCCTGTCACATTCAGCACTGTGATGGAAGAGTCCATCCAGGTATCCAGCACGTCCTCCTCGGGTTCGAACTCTGTGCAGCCGCAGCGACATGCCTCAGGTGGCTGCTGCCTTGTGGGGTCTATGGGCATCCATTCCTCCTTTGCGACCATGACCTCGCCGCAGTCCTTACAGTACCATACCGGTATCGGGGTTGCGAAGAGTCTCTGGCGTGAGATGCACCAGTCCCATTCCATGGTACTGATCCAGTTGTCAAGCCTGACCTTCATGTACTCGGGCAGCCATTTGATCTCGTCGGCTGCCTTTGCCACTGCGTCTGTGTCTATTTTCACGAACCACTGCCTCTCGGAAAGTATTTCGATAGGAGTGTCACAGCGCCAGCACATGCCCACATTCTGGTCCAGGGTCTTCTGTTCGTAAAGGTGGCCCTGCGCTTTGAGATCTTCGATTATTGCAGCCTTGCATTCAGGGATACCCATTCCCTCATACTTGCCTGCGATAGCTGTCATGCGACCGTTCTTGTCTATCGCCTTGCGTAGGGGAAGCTGGTGTTCCACCCACCAGCGTACGTCCTGCTTGTCACCGAAGGTACATATCATGACAACACCTGTACCGAATGACGGGTCAACCTGCATGTCTCCGATCACAGGAACCTCGTGGCCGAAGAGGGGAACCTTCACATTGGAGCCCACATGGACATTGTAGCGCTCATCGTCAGGATTGATGGCGACCGCCACACAGGCTGCGAGCAGCTCAGGCCTGGTTGTTGCGATCTTCAGTTTGTCAAAGTTGAGGAAATTGAGCTTTGTGTCCCTTGCCTCATATTCGACTTCAGCGAAAGCGATGGCTGTCTCACATCGGGGGCACCAGTTCACAGGGTGCTCTGACTGGTAGACGCGTCCCATATCATACATCTTCCTGAAGGAGCGCTGGGTCTTGGAGTAATATTCAGGCTCCATTGTCACGAACTCATTGCTCCAGTCCACGGAAAAGCCCAGGTTCATCAGGGTGGCACGCATCTTCTCGATGTTCCCCAGAGTGAGATCGCGGCACATCTGCCTGAACTGCTCCCTCGGGACCTCGTTCTTCGTGATGCCATGGATCTCTTCTACCTTTACCTCGGTAGGCAGGCCATGACAGTCCCATCCCTGGGGGAACATGACGTTGTAACCGCACATTCTCTTGTAGCGTGCCACGAAGTCGATATAGCACCAGTTGAGAGAGTTACCAATGTGGAAGTTACCGGTAGGATAAGGAGGAGGAGTATCGATAATATACTGTGGTCTTGTATTGTCTTTCCAGTCGAAATGGTACATGGACATATCCCAGCTTGATTTCCACTTGGGTTCAACTTCATGCGGGATGTATTCTTTTGGGACCGTCATTCTAACTCTCCGATAAACGTTATATAGTGATTGTATTTTTTATCTTAGAGTGGTCTAAGATTATTTAAACATATCTGGTTGCATGCGCCCCTTTATTGCGGGCAGACTACAGATGTCAGGTAGTAAAGAGGGCTTTATGTGATATACTAACCGGTCGGAAACAGTCGGGTACCGGCCAAGGCACACCGGGAGAAAACATAACATAGGAACAGGCTTTGTCATACTGACTTAGCGTAACTACTTTATAGATACCTATATAATAAAATGATGGGGTGTTCCACATTCTGATCCTTGAGAGCAGGATCACAGAATGAAGGTGGGGGAAGAAGAGGCAAAAATATGAATTTCGGAGACATACTTAAAGGCAGGGAAGCTGAAGGAAAAGAAAAGCATGTGCCAGAGATAGACATCATCAGAGGGCACGGTAAAGATAAGAACGACTTTGTGAGGGTAACAGTAGGGAAAGAAGTACCGCACCCCAATACTGCAGAACACCACATTGAGTGGGTGGAACTTTACGGTATCACAAAAGAGGGGCGAACCATCAACTTCGGACGCATGGACTTCGAACCGGTATATACCAATCCGGTAGCCACTTTCCACGTAAAAGGGATTGACAATTTCAAGGCCTTCTGCGCACTGGAATACTGTAACATACATGGATTATGGCAGAACTGCATCGAAGTATGAACACAGACATCCATATTGTGCCAGTGCACCGCCACATCTTTTATATAAATGGGCAGGGAAGCTTATCCTTGGGGATGGATACAAACCAATCCATACAACAGGAAGGCGATATAAATGTTCGTAGCTCTTGCAGCAAAAATGGCTTTACTTGCTATGACTGCAGCCCTGCTCGCATATGTCTACGTGAGTTACATGGCACCTCATATGTAACATGAAAGTGTGAAAGGGAAAACGGCATCAGATCTCTTTGCCATACCCTATTTCCTCTTTTGTCAGGTAACATGCCGGGTCATCAGCCCACACATTACCGAACACTGCTTCCGCACGCACACGGAAGTTGCCGTTGCACACGTCAAGCCACTTACAACTGGCGCATCTGTCAGCGTTCTCTCGGAGGAGGGGCTTACGGTCCTTGAGGCCTGCCATAAGAGCATCCGAGGTATCCCTCCAGATGTCACTGAACCTGCGCTCCCTTACATTGCCAAAGCTGTAATGTCTCCAGAACTGGTCAGGGTGGACGGAGCCATCCCAGGAAACACATCCAAAGCCTATTCCCGTGGAATTTCCCTGGTTCATCTGAAGAAGCTCAAGCACCTCTGCTGCACGCTCCGGGTCCTCCTTGAGCAGGCGCAGGTAGATATAGGGACCGTCACAGTGATTATCAACCGTGAGCACCTCCACGATCCTGCCTTTCTTATGAAGCTCCCTTGTCCTGTCAATTAACAGGTCCACGGTCTGCCGGGTCTCTTCCAGGGACAAGTCTTCACCTATCATCGACGAACCCCTTCCGGAATACACAAGATGGTAGAAACAGATACGAGGAATATTCTCTTCTTCCAGCAGGTCGAAAATGGCAGGGATATCCTTCACATTATGCTTATTGATAGTAAAGCGCAGTCCGACCTTTATACCCTCTTTCTGGCAGTTGCGAACTGCCTGCAAGGCCCTGTCAAAGGCTCCTTCGACACCTCTGAACCTGTCATTGGTCTCCCTTATACCGTCAAGTGATATGCCGACGTATGACAGTCCGATGTCCTTGAGGGTCTTTGCCACCTTTTCAGTTATGAGAGTACCGTTTGTGGATATAACAGCACGGATGCCTTTTGAGGTTGCGTAGGCTGCCAGTTCCGGCAGGTCCTTTCTCATCAGCGGCTCCCCTCCCGAGAACAGTATGACAGGACAGCCGAACTCTGCGAGGTCGTCTATCAGTTCCTTACCCTGCTCTGTGGTAAGCTCGTTACTGTAATCAATATCCTTTGAGTGGGCATAGCAGTGAACACAGCGAAGGTTGCAGCGCTGGGTAACGTTCCAGACAACAACCGGCTTCTTGTCCTTTGAGAACTGGAGCAGGTGAGATGGAAGTTTCTTTGAATCACGCCCGTAACGCAGCGCGTCAGAGGGCTCTACGGTCCTGCAGTATAACTTTGAGATGCCTATCATGATGAATGCTCCGCAATAAAAGGACAAGTACAGGAGAGACCTGTATCCTTGATTGAGCAGACTACAGAATAATAGTATATTACACCTGTGGTTCGTATATATACTAAGGAACCGGGGACCACGACAGAATACACAGGAGCAGTAAAGGAAAAAAAGAATAGTTCAAGGTAAAGTTACTGATCTGCTCCTTTTCAGGATAGCTGCTCCCCGATGGACCTGAGCACTTCCTCGAACGTGAATTTATCAGGTATTGCGGACACCTTGACCCCATATCCTCCAAGGGTCTGCGCCGTGGGGCCTCCAATGGCTGCAACAATGGAGCTGTTCAGTGCATTGACAACCTGCTCCTCGGAAGCCCTTGAGCGGGCGTGTTCGAAGAAATTGTGCACCATCATGGAACTTGTGAAAGCAAAGGCAGATATTTCCCCATTAAGGGCTGCATCGATAAGCCCGTCCTGCTCGTCCCCCTCAGGCTTTGCCAGCGTATATACCAGGGTCTGGTTGACAACGGCACCGCAGCTCTGCAGGCCTTCAACAAGCTGCCTGGAACCATAGAAGCTCCTGGCGGTGTCAACTGTCCTGCCTGTCACATCGTCACGCAGGTAATCCACAAGACCCTCCGAGCTATAGACCCCGGGCATACCCATCACATTGATGCCTGTCTTCTCAAGTGCCTTGCGCGTGGTCGGGCCGATGGCGATGACCTTTGTCCTGTTGAGTGCGTCGATAAAGGCTTTCCTTGAACCTTCAGGGATCTTGCGCAGGGTGAAATCTATCCCGTTGGCACTTGTGAATATGACATAATCAGCCCTGCCGTCGAGCACCCTTTCCACAAAGCCGTCAAAGTACTCGTCTTTCATATCGGTTATCTCGACCATGGGCACAGTGACAGGTTCAAAGCCCATGGACCGGGCCAGCTCCACGGATTCCCGGATGTACCTCTCAGGGCGCATGATGGCTATCACCGGTTTTTTAGCACCCTCAGCCATTACATTTTCAGCCATTGATATTCCTCCTCTAACGATCTGCAAGGATCTGCTCGCCAAGCTCATCATGCAGTTTTACCACATTGCCAATAACAGTGATAGCAGGAGCCCTGACCTTTCGCTCCTCAGCAAGTGATGCGATGTTCTCGAGGACACCGACTGTCACGCGCTGGTCCGGGCGGGTTCCCCTTTCGATCAGCGCAACCGGGGTCTGCGGATCCTTGCCATTCCTAATGAGCTCACCCACGTTTCTCCCAAGCATCTTGACACCCATGAATATCACAATAGTGCCATCGAACTTCGCAAGGGTCTCCCAGTCAAGGGCACTCTCGTCCTTTGTGGGATCCTCGTGGCCGGTGATGAAGGTCACCATGGATGCATGGTCCCTGTGGGTCACGGGTATGCCGGCATAAGCAGGCACAGCTATCGCAGAAGTTATCCCTGGCACGATCTCGAATTCGATTCCGGCTTCAACGAGTTCCTGGGCTTCCTCGCCACCCCGCCCGAACATATAAGGATCTCCGCCCTTCAGACGAACGACATTCTTGCCTTCCTTTGCCTTTTCAATAATAACCGTATTGATCTCATCCTGCTTAAGGGTGTGGTCACCTGCATATTTTCCGGCATCTATCTTTTCCGTGCCTGCCGGGATGGAATCAAGGATCATCTTTCCGGGAAGCTGGTCATAGACCACGACATCGGCAGAATCTATCAGCCTTCGGGCTTTGAGGGTCAGAAGCTCCGGGTCGCCGGGCCCCGAGCCCACCAGATACACTTTTCCATATTGTGTCATGTTAGCGGAATCCTGTCTGTCTTACTTTGATTCTAATGAATCGTTCCAAGTTATATATTCATTGTCCCGGCACATGGAGACAAAAGGCACATTTTATCTTGTTTAAATCGTAATTGTTATTTACAATTGAATTTACTTTTATTTTAAAAGGAGTGGGTCAAATGGACTTTTTTCAGGAAAAGATAACAACAATCCATAATTTCTATAGCGATACCGACAGAATGCTGCAGCACCTGCAGGAACTATCCTTTGTCCGCCCTGCTGTTGTAGTATTGCCAATGCTGTACAGTGAGATCGAGAATCCTCCCCTGTCCCGGATAATTGACGAGCTGAACAAGTGCACTTTCCTGAAAAAGGTGGTAATTGCACTTGCAGCTGATAACAGGGAGCAGTATCGTACAGTAGTCGATTTCTTTGAGCGGCTTGAGATGGACCATCTGATTGTCTGGTGTAACGGCCCGCGGATAAGCTCTGTAACAGAGGAGATGAAGGAGAACGAACTTGACATTACGGGATTCTCAGGAAAAGGTAAGGATGCCTGGATATCCCTGGGCATAGCAAGCCTCTATTCATATGCCATCGTGCTCCATGATGCAGATATCATCAACTACAATAAGGAATTCGTCGCCAAACTGCTCTATCCTATTGTCCATCCGCAGCTCAACTTCTATTTCAACAAGGGATACTATGCAAGGATCAACCTTGAGAAAAAGACCATGCATGGGCGTGTGTACAGGCTCTTTGTACGTCCCCTGCTGGATACGCTCATGAGGGATGTAAAGTACGAATCCGACATCCTCGAGTACATGCAGGCATTCAGGTACACCCTTTCGGGTGAATTTGCATTCACAAGGGACCTTGCACTTAACATAAGGGTGCCTTCTGACTGGGGACTGGAGGTAGGGCTACTGGCCGAGATCTACAGGAACACATCCCTTAAAAGAGTATGCCAGACCGACCTTGGCTTCTATGATCACAAGCATAAGGAGCTTGGCACGGACCCAAGTGAAGGCCTGTCAAAAATGGTGAACGACATCATGATCACCTTCCTGCGGATTGTGAACGAGACCACAAGCACCCAGGTATCCACATCGTTCCTAAGAGGGATACAGGTAAAATACAGGCGTTCGGCACAGGACCTGATCAGGCAGTACCATGCCGATGCCGTCTGTAACGGGCTTGAATACAGCAGGCACCAGGAGGAAAGATATGTAGAGATGTTTGCCGGGACGCTGATGTGTGCCGGGACGCAATACCTTAAAAATCCTTCAGGCGCCCTTCTTCCGGACTGGGCACGTGCCCTGTCTGCAATACCTGATCTCCGGGAGCAGTTGAGGGACGCGGCACATGCAGACCTTGAAGAGATCATACGGGAACGCGCATAGACAGGCTCGGAAGTACCAATGCTGAAAAACTGATGGCGAAAAACTGGCAATGACAACAAATGGGATAAAATAGGGTTGTGTGCAGTCTTCGTCAATGCACGCCAACTGCTGTTGCTGAGGGACTTATTTCTTGCTCAATATATAGTAGAGCATATCACGGTTCAGTTTGCCCTCGCGTTCCAGCTTGTTCACAATCTCTTCATCAGACATACCCTCGGACTTGAGCTCCTTGACCTTATCAAGCAGCGCCGGAGATACACTGTAGTACTCATTGATATCCTTCCTGTGCCCCCATACATCCCCTTCGATCAATTTTATGTTCTGCATTTCAAGGAACATCTCTATTGATTTGGAAACCGTGCGCCTGTAAGAACTGGGTATCTGTATCACTTCCACCTTAGGGCAGGTCTGCACCAAGGAAAAGATGTCTTTGTTAGATGGTCTGAATGCCAGATGAATTACCTTCTCGTTTGGGTTTAGGTGTGGTATCTCCTCTCGCGAACTTACAACTCTGATCTTCATGGAACTCCCTCACATTAAGTTCTACAAGCATTAGAACTTACTAAATTAGTCTATGTGCTTACCTATTAAATAATTATCGATTTACAACACAAAAAAAAAAAGATTGTTAGTTACTGAACCTAGTTCTTATGGAATCTGCATGACCTTTAAGACCTTCCTTCTCAGCAATAGAGATCACAGCATCCTTCAGTGTTTCAAGCCCCTGCTTGCTTATCCTCTGGATACTTGCGGATTTCATGAAATGGGATATATTGAGCCCTGAATAGATTTTTGCATAGCCTGCCGTTGGCAGCACATGGTTGGTGCCCGAAGCATAGTCACCCACAGGCACCGGCGCGTAGTTGCCCACGAATATAGAGCCTGCGTTCTCTATCCTCTCAAGCACGTAGTCCGGCTCCAAGACCATTATCTCCAGGTGTTCAGGGGCAAAATCATTGGAAAACTCAATACATTCCTCAAGGGACCCGGCCAGGATGACCGCGGCATTGGCAAGGGAGCTTCTGACGATATCAGCCCTTGCAGTCTGTGAGGCTTGCGCGAGCACCTCTGCATGTACCTCTTCCGCAAGTTGCGCTGAAGTGGTCACGAGGACGGAGACCGCGTTAGGATCATGCTCAGCCTGTGCAATGATATCCGAGGCAGCCATCCGGGCGTCCGCCGAGTCATCAGCTATAATCAGTACTTCACTGGGGCCGGCGGGGAAGTCTATCTCGGCCTTGTCACGGACCTGCATCTTGGCAGCAGTCACATATACGTTACCCGGCCCGACGATCTTGCACACACTGCGTACAGTCTCTGTGCCGTATGCCATGGCTCCGATAGCCTGCACGCCGCCCACCTTGTATACATGGTCTGCGCCTGCTATCCTGGCTGCCGCAAGGGTCAGGGGATTTATCCTGCCATCGGCTCCAGGTGGCGTGCACATCACCACATTCCTAACGCCTGCGACCTTGGCAGGAATGATGGTCATAAGGGCCGTGGACGGATAGGAAGCCCGCCCCCCCGGAACATACGCACCCACGCTTTCCAGGGGTGTGAACTTCTGCCCAAGCTCTATGCCGGGGGACAGTTCCATGAACCATACCTTTTCAGGCATCTGAGCCTGGTGGAACTTCCTTATGTTGCCGGCTGCAAACTCAAGATGTTTAAGCAGGGAGGCATCTATGCTCTGCATAGCTTCATCCATCTCCTGTTCGGACACCTCGATGGCACCCAGCTCTGCACCATCAAACTTCCTGGTATATAGACGAAGAGCAGCATCGCCGTTATGTCTCACATCCTGCAGTATTGATGCGACAGTGTCCCTGACATCAGCAAGTTCCCCGCCGCGCCTGATCAGCCTGTCCTTCTCTTCCCTGCTCATTTCAGATAGTCTTTTGTAAAGCATGATGATTCCCTGTTATAACCGGCATTTCCGTTTCTGAAAGGAATGGATTTTCATTATATATAGATTGTTCAAAAGATATTATCGCTCAAAATCACTGAAAGTGCTCTGCTCGCTTTCTATCAAGGAGTCCATTGTCCTTGGGTCCGGGTTTTCGCTTGCACTGCCCCCGGGCCTGATCCCAGGCCTGGCACCAATCTCCCGGAGAAGCTTCTCAGCAGTCTTTGTGCCGAGCAGTCCTCCAAGGACTGCTGGGTCGGCCTTCCTGATATCCTCAATGCTGCGAAGGCCATTGTCATATAACTTTCGCGCACGCACACGCCCAATGCCTCTTATGCCCACAAGCTCCATAAGTTCCTGGCGAGCGCCGTAGTGTATCCTCTTCTCGATAGCTCCTGCCATACCAGCTTTGTCGTGTCCCGTGACAGCTGCCAGTCTTGAGAGGGAATGCATGAGCCATTCAGCAAGGTCAGCAAATGCATGGATGTCGCCATCTCCCACATTGAACACCTTACTGATGTCATCCATAGAGCGTTCATTGATCCAGTCCAGGAGCAGAAGAGCAGTTTTTACCTCACCCAGGAACCATTCGTAATCCGTGGCCCTGGAAGGAGCCGGCACCTCACAGAATTCCTCTTTGCGGGAAAGGACGAGATCATTGATGAGTTCGTAGTCCCCCGCCCTTAGGTAGAGCTGGCGCATGTCAGGCGTCTTGCATATGAGATGCATCAGTGTCAGTTCGGTCACATGCCCTGCCTTGCCCAGTCCTTCAATAATGATAGCAGCAGACAGGGGATCGATATAAAGCATGGATACGAGCTTTCCCAGTGATGTGGCCGCCAGGTGGGTCTCGCCCTGAAGCATGCCCTTTTCCCTGAGGAAATCCAGGCATTCATCCACAACCGAAACAATGCCCCAGGTATCGTTCTGGTGAGCGAAGAAAGTAGCTTCGATGAATTCCATGATGCCGTCCCTGCTGGTGGCAAAACCGTTGACTATCGTGGACAGGATATGCGTCCTGAGAGCGTTCTCCGTACCGAGCTTGGACCAGATATCCTCTGCATTTGCCTCGATGTAGTTCTCAAAGAGCAGTTCCATCTCATTATAGGACTTAGCTATGAGCACTGCCTCACCGTAAGGGTCAAGATGCGGACGTCCTGCGCGGCCTGCCATCTGCTTGTACTCGAGCACCGGGATGGGCTGCATGCCGAAGTTAGGATCATAGCGCTTGTAGCTTCTCACGATCACACGCCTCGCAGGCAGGTTAAGACCAGCGGCAAGCGTCGGAGTGCTGGCAACCATCTTGATCAGGTTGGCGCGGAAGCCGTCCTCCACCAGCCTGCGGTGAGCCGAGTTCAGGCCTGCATGATGGAAAGCGGTACCGTTCCTGATACACTGTGCCAGCACCTTTGCAGTGTCCGATTCTCCAGCCTCGATGACCTGCTCGACAATCTCATCAAGTGCTGCGCGGGTCCTCTTGTCCAGCAGCCCTGCAACCTTCACCCCGGCCCTGCGTGCAAAGCCGACACTGTTCTTGCGGCTGCTCTCAAAGACAAGGCACTGCCCGCCACCCTCGAGGGTATCCAGGACCAGATTGATGGCATCGTCACCGGAAGCATCATACACCTGCTTCTGGGAGGTCCTGTAATTGATACTCCCCCCATAGAAAACACCCTCCATCAGGTCTGTCGGCCTCCACTCGCTAAGCACGAGCCCGGCATTCAGCCAGTTAGCAACCTCGTAGGCGTTTCCTACAGTTGCAGACAATGCAATGATCTGGCATCCGGGATTGAGCTTCATGAGCTTGGTCAGGGTGACCTCCAGGGTAGGGCCCCTGTTGGCAGAGTCAAGCAGGTGCACTTCGTCCACGACTATGGTCGTGATGTCCTCCATCCACGAGGTGCCGTTACGCAACAGGGAATCGGTCTTCTCCGAGGTTGCCACGATAATGTCATTGGAGCCCAGCCACTCATCCCTTGATTCGAAATCGCCTGTTGAGATACCAACCTTCACGCCCCCCTCTTTCAGTGCTATCCCGGAGAACTCCCTGAAGCGGTCGAATTTCTCGCTGGCAAGCGCCCTCAGGGGAACTATATACAGTGCCTTGCCTCCACCGGCTATGGACTTCAGCATGGCAAGCTCCGCAAGCAGGGTCTTTCCCGATGCCGTGGGGATCGCTGCAAGAACATTCTTACCCTCAAGCAATCCTTTGCTGATGGCTTCTGCCTGTGGAGGATATAGATTTTCAATACCGGAACTGAGGTAAAAATCCCGCACCTCTGCCGGAATATCAAGGGACCTTATTTCCATGATGTGTGGTAAAAAGTGATGATATCTAATAAAACTACCCTGTGGGGAGTGAATGTATTCTCCTGCCCTGCATTTATTGGTACACATCGCTATTTTATCAGCGTCAAGCAAGAATACCCCGGTTTAAACAGGAGGTAGTTCACTGAATATGATTATATGAGATAAGCAAAATAGCATATTATCAGGGATTCAAGATATTCGGGACAGGGCACACCAGGCAGTGTGAATTCAAGAACTTGTTTATGGACCGCGTAAGCTGTCGTTGTCCGTGTTCCATTCGGGAGAGGAATGAATGAGATACATAGTGTTCACCGACCTTGACGGGACTTTGATAGACCATGACACATACTCCTACGAAGCTGCAAAACCCGCAATTGATGAGCTTAAAAAGCGAGACATACCTCTGATATTCTGCACCAGCAAGACCCGGGCCGAGATCGGGGTGTATGTGAGGGAACTGGACCTGTCCCATCCATTCATATCAGAGAACGGGGGAGGTATATTCATCCCTCAGGGATATTTTGAGGCGGACTATCCGGTCTCAAGGACGCAGGGCACCTACAACGTGATCGAGCTGGGGACAGCCTATGAAACGCTCAGGCATGTCCTTGCAGACATCCGCAGCCATGAGGAGATGCGGATCATAGGATTCGGCGATATGGATGCCCGCGAGGTAAGCGAGGATACGGGGCTTGATATCGGGTCCGCGACCCTGGCAAAGATGCGTGAGTACGACGAGGCCTTCAAGCTGGAAGGGGATGAGAAGGAAGCTGAAAAACTGATGGAGAGCATAAACTCCCGTGGCCTCAATTACACAAGAGGAGGGCGATACTGGCATATCCTGGGAGATAATGACAAAGGAAAAGCCGTAACCATTCTCACAAACCTGTACAGGAAGGACCTGGGAGAGGTCAGGACCATCGGCCTGGGGGACAGCCTCAACGACCTTCCAATGCTCCGTGCGGTGGATATACCCTTCCTTGTACAGAAGCACAACGGAAAGCATGACCCGAAGATAGGGGACACCGGGGTGAACAGGGTCGAGGGAATCGGGCCTGTGGGGTGGAACAGGGCCATTCTGGGTGTCCTGAAAGAAGTGCCCTGAAATATGCAGGATCGGATCTGGTCATTGCCTGCAAAAACGAATATTGTATTAATGATAAAAGTCTAATGTTTAACAGTTCAGTGTGCATCTGCTATGATGCTACTGAGATCTTAGCTTCACCGGGGCAGAAGGGGTATTTCAGATGATAAGGCTTGAAAATTTGCTTCCCAGAGCATTTCTGACAGGGATAATGAAGATGGTTGACATGGCAGGATCACTGGAGACAATATACTGGATGCAGTCCATTGGCAAGGAGCTTGCAGATATCGAGGGTCCTGGATTTGAAGGTGCAAGAGCGGATTCGGACATAGTCTACCTGCCCATATCCCCATTTGGTAACGAAGTGGTTGAATTCTCAAAGATATATGAGGAAAATCCTGCCCAGTTCAATAGTGTCATCAGCACCATGTCAAAGCTTAAGGGCGAGTCTGATGCTCCATGGGAGTTTCCTGCCATGTCGCATGTATTAGATGTGCTGCAACACAGCTACAACCAGAAAAGGGCTGAACTTGCAGGCACCAGGCTCTACAATCTCGGCTCCAAGTCACCTCTTGGTGATGTGATACAGTACAATGACGAAGCCATTGAGAGAGCAGGCCTGACGAAGCAGGATGTGGCAGTGATGCTCGAAAAGGCATTTTTTGTCTATTTTATAGAACACCCGGAAAAGGAGTGAAGTGCTTGAACCTGATCGAAGCAGAAAGACTGTATGAGAACAGTGTCCGAATACTCAAGAGGAACCAGCATGAGAACGGAGGCTTCTATGCCAGCCCGCCTGGTACCCGCTACCCTTTCATTTATCCCAGGGACCACTCAATATGCATCTATGGGGCCGTGGAGGCAGGACTGATGAACGAGGCAAGGAAGGGGCTGGAATTCATACTCAGTTCCCAGAAACCTCTTGGGGAGTTCTCCCAGAGGTACGACGTGGACGGCAATGATGCAAGCTATAAGGAGCTGCAGATAGACGGCAACGGGCTTGTGCTATTCGTGCTGGGGAAATACTTCAAGGCTACAGGCGGTTCATTCTTTGAGGAGATGGCTGACAAGGCGTTCATCTCAAAATACTGGGAAACAATTGAGAAGGCGGTGCAGTTCATCCTGATGAACAAGAACGAAGAGGTGGACCTGATCCACACGATAAACAGCATCCATGAGTACCCTGCCTACGAGCACGGTTTTGAGATATATGCTAACTGTGCCTGCTGTGCCGGCATATATGCAGCCATAGATATGGGAAAGGCACTCGAAAAAGATGTCTCGGCATGGGAGGAGCAGGCGGATATTATCAAGCGGGCGATACTGACGAGGCTCTACAGTCCCAGGAGAAGGTCCTTTGTCAAATGTATCCGTGTGAAGGACAAGAACAGCAAGCCCATCGGATACGACTCGTTTGCGTCCATGGTCCACGATATCGATGCCGTGGAATATGCGCCGGCATATTTTGAACTGATAAGCGATTACGATATCAAGACAATGTCCACCGTCCGCAGGATACACCAGGAGTTATGGGACAGTGAGATCGGCGGGCTTAACAGGTATCCCGAGTACTGGGGACGCAATAACGGCGGTTACGGCCCCTGGTGCCATTTCACCTGCCAGCTTGCCAACCATCATACTGAAACCAATAATCAGGACATGGCAGAGCTTTACCTGGACTGGGTGGTCAACATGGCACATGATTACACCCTCCCGGAGCATATCTCCACAATAGAAAGGTTCGAGCTCTGGCTTGAGGATTACACCAATGCCAGAATACTCAGGGATAGTAAGGTAAAGCTGATAGATGACATAAGGGCACACCCCAGATGGCAGGACGGGCTTGCGTATGTCACCATACCGCTCATATGGCCGCATGCTGAGTACATCATATCCTACCGGAAATACATGGGAAAGTTCCACTCCGCCTGAATAATCGCCGGATGCAAAAAAGATATGGGAAGCATGGCACATTCCGATACCATGCATCCATGATACTGTATTCTTTTACGGTACTCTTTACTCGTTGGTCAGGTCGCCTGTGAAATACTTGTCGTATGAACCCATGTCAAAGTGGCCGTGACCGCTGAGATTGAAGAGGATGGTCTTCTCCTGCCCGGTCTGCTTGCACTTGATAGCTTCATCGATGGCGGCTTTTATTGCATGAGAGGATTCCGGAGCGGGCGCTATTCCCTCGCTGCGGGCGAAGGTGACTGCCGCATCGAATACCTCTACCTGGTGGTAGGCCCTGGCTTCCATGAACTTGTCTGCCACGAGTTTGCTGACGATCGGGGAAGCACCGTGGTATCTTAAGCCGCCTGCGTGGATGGCCGGGGGTATGAAACCTGAACCCAGCGTATACATCTTGAGCAGGGGTGTCATCTGCGCCATGTCACCGAAGTCGTACTCGAATTTGCCTCCTGTGAGGCTTGGACATGCCGAAGGCTCGACGGCTATGATCCTTGTGCTGGTCTTGCCTGCAATGTTATCCCTTATGTATGGCAGGCTCACACCTGCGAGGTTGCTTCCTCCGCCACAGCATCCGATGACGATATCCGGATAGTCCTCGGTCATCTCGAACTGCTTCTGGGTCTCCAGGCCCACCACCGTCTGGTGCAGGCAGGTGTGGTTCAGGACGCTTCCGAGAGCGTACTTGGTATTGTCGTTGAGGGCTGCATCCTCTATGGCTTCACTGATGGCTATGCCCAGGCTGCCGGTGGTGTCCGGGTACATCTCAAGGATCTTGCGTCCGAACTGGGTGTCCGGGCTCGGGGACGGCACCACATTGGCTCCCCATAGGTTAATAAGGGATTTCCTGTATGGCTTCTGGTAGAAACTGGAGCGCACCATGTAAACCTTGCACTCGATGCCGAAATAATTACATGAGAGGGATAATGCACTGCCCCACTGTCCGGCGCCGGTCTCGGTACTGATCCTTTCGGTGCCTTCCTTCATGTTATAGTAGGCCTGTGCAATGGCAGTGTTTGGCTTATGGCTGCCTGCGGGGCTCACGCCTTCGTTCTTGTAGTATATCTTTGCAGGAGTGCCCAGGGCCTTTTCAAGCCTGTGCGCCCTGTACAGAGGTGAAGGCCTCCAGAGCTTGTATATCTCGCGGACTTCCTCCGGGATGGTGATATATCTCTCAGAGCTTATCTCCTGCTTAATAAGTTCCTTTGCAAATATGGGCTCAAGGTCCTTCGGGTTCATGGGCTCCCTGGTTGCAGGGTTGAGAGGTGGCTCTACCGGCAGGTCCGCAAGGATGTTATACCATTGCTTTGGCATGTCGTTTTCGTCGAGCAGTATTTTTGTGTGGTCCATGGTTATGCCTCGTTAGTAAGAACAAAATCATTAATGTATCTTTTAGTACATTAAGCGAGTATTTAATGGTTGTGATTTAAGAAAGAACGCACTTCACAGGAAACTAATCGAAAATCTAAAATAGGCTACCTTTATAGTATCGCAGCATAACAGGCAAATTATTGCAATCCTATAATCGCTTTTATCAGGTTGATCAAAAATGACAATTAGCAGACCAAGAGGGACCAGGGACTTCCTCCCGGAGGATACCAGGTGCAGAAGGAATGTAGAGAACATCTTACGCAGGGTGGTCAGGAACTGGGGATTCCAGGAGATAATCACGCCCACCTTCGAGTCCCTTGAGCTCTTCACCATGAAATCCGGAGAGGGCATAGTCGGGGAACTGTACAATTTCACCGACAAGGGGGACAGGGAGATGACCCTGCGCCCGGAGCTCACCGCCCCGGTCATGAGGATGTATGTGAATGAGATGCAGGCGCGCCAGCGACCCCTCAAGCTGTTCTACTTCGAGAACTGCTTCAGGTACGAGCGCCCTCAGAAGGGACGCTTCAGGGAGTTCTGGCAGTTCGGTGTGGAACTTATTGGAAGTGACAAGGCTGACGCCGATGCCGAGGTAATCGCGCTTGCCAGTGAGATGCTGAAGGCTGTGGGGATCAGGGGAGACCTGCATGTGAACCACCTGGGTGTTATCAGGCATCTGCTCAGCGTGCTTGAGACCGAACAGCAGAGCAGGATCATGAGGCTGGTGGACAAGAAAGAGTACCAGGCACTTGAAGACTATCTTGCGGAGATGAACGCACCCTCCGACCTGCGTATGAAACTGATTGAGCTTATCGACCTCACAGGCAATGATGCCATCGAAAAGGCACGGATGCTAGTCGGCGACATACCTGAGCTTGCTGCCTACCAGGAACTTCTCACGCTGCTGGACACCTACAGGGTCGAGTACACCATAGACTTCGGTATCGCCAGGGGGCTGGACTACTATACCGGCATGGTCTTTGAAGTATACGCAGAGGGCCTGGGAGCCCAGAAGCAGGTATGCGGCGGCGGGTCCTACCAGCTCATCAAGCTCTTCGGCGGCGGTGACGTTCCCTCCACAGGCTTCGGACTCGGCTTTGACAGGATAATGGAAGTGTGCACCATCGAGCCTGAAGAAGCAAAACCTGTGGTTATCATCGCCATGGAATCAACAAGGCTTGAAGCCGTTAAGACCGCCATGCAGCTTCGCCCCCACGTGCCGGTCCACATAGACCTTATGAAACGCAATTTCAAGGCCCAGTTATCCTATGCCAACTATCTGGAAGCGGGATATGCTGTCATCATAGGGGATAAAGAGGCAGCTGCAGGTAAGGTAATGCTCAAGGATATGCAGAGCGGGGAGCAGGAACTCCTCACGGTCGAGGAAGTCATCCGCAAGCTTAGGGTCTAAGGTCCCGGAAATGGCTCTGCAGCGCATGGATATCTTTACCGACGAAAGGGCTGCTGATGCCCTGCCCATGCGCTTCACAGCCGCATCCATAGTCCTCCTTGCCATTGTCCTGCTGTCAGCTACAGCCGTTTCCGACATGCTGGAGAATGAGCGCATCCGGGATGCAGGTATCGTTCTCTCGCAGGTGGATTCCCATGCCAGGATGATGTCGGCACAGGGAGAAGGCAGCAGGGTTACCCTGGACATCGATGTCCCTGCAAAGATGACTATAGTGCTCGGAGGGCTTCCAGGCAGCGAGGACAGATGGCCTGAGGACGCACGCAATCATTATATCGTAGCCGGCAGCAGGCATATTGTAGGGGAGTCCACTGCATTTTACTCAAACGGCGACCTGAATGGTACTTCCATACTTGGCCCGGGTAAGCACAGGATAACACTGGAAAGTGTTAAAAGGAGGTCTGACAATAGGATTTTCGTGAAGGTGTATGAAAGTTAAGCCGGTTGCTGAAAAGGTTCCTTCTCGAAGACCTGTTATCCCGCGAGACCACACCACACATATTTGCACGGACGAAAGGGCCTGGGTCGATCTGCTGCTTTCGAAGGTCGCCCTCATTCTTGCAGGCGTTATCATCCTGGCAGCCCTCTGTCACCTGGCTGTGGATGCCGGGCGCATGAACCAGGATAGGCAACTTGAGGTCATAGCCCAGGACTTCCGGTCTGCTATTGACAGTGCAGGCCGGGACAGCTACGGAGCAGGCGGTAAGAACTACTCTTTTGACCCGTATGAGTATCACGGTCGCTTTGGTTCCGGGCTCAATGTCTCCGTTTCAGGGGAATATGTGACTGCATCCTTCGATGAGAAAGGAAGAAGGTACACATCGGTAAAGCCACTCACATACAAGACGCTCCCATTTTCGGAAACAGAGGTACGTAAGGAACTCATGGATGCTTTCTCAGCGGCTGGCACCCAGGGTCAGCCGATTCCGGCACCGATTGGGCCTGAAAATCTTATGGAGTTCCTGGCAACCCTCGGAACAAAAGAAAAAAATTTAAATATAAGTATCCCAGTTCACATTGAAAAGACCTTGATATACACATACAATTTAAATGGGACTGGGGTCAAAGAACTTGAGTACATCCTCGTTTACCAGTGATGAAAAAGCTTTCATGGAGCCGCATAACGATATCATATCGACTGCCATGGTTGTGATAGGTTTTGTCATTTTTGCCGCATTGATCTCAAAGACATACTTTGCCTATGATGATAACTCCCTTGCTCTGGAGAACTATAGGCAGGCAGCCCTCATCGCCAGTGACATTGCCGCCTATCCCCCTATTCAGGGAAGCCGGCAGGACCTGATATCGGCTGATGCCCTGGACGCAATTTCCATACCTGCTGCTGACAGGGAAATGCACACCGAGTTCTTCCGGAGGTTCTCTGCAAACCTTGACTTCACGGTGGAGATCCGCACGGATGACGGAAGTCACATGTGGATGATCGACAGGCACGAAACACCTTCTTCTGACAATGATATCATTGCAGCCTCAGTACCGGTTGTTATCGAACTTGGCAACAATGCCCTGTGTGTTCCGGGTACAGTCACTGTCAGACTGAGAAAGAATAGATGGATATAAGGGAGCTGTCGTGGAAATGAAGAACAAGGAAACTCTCTCAGGCAACGAAAAGGCATTCTCTTCAAATATGGATTCCCTGATATTCCTGCTGCTGATATCCATATCTGCCGTGATACTCATGCCTGCGGTCATGGCCGAGTACCAGTACAGGTCCGCAGGATATGTATCCCTGCAGGATACCGATACCCTGGTCCTCAGTTCCATGCTGAACAGCAGGATTGATGAAGTTGGATACACTTACAAACCAGGGGAACTCGTCGGCCTTAACATCTCCCTGCCCCAGGACTCCATGCTCAGGATGCAGAAGAGACACTTTATGGAAGACAACAAAAGCACCGTACTTTTGCAGACCTTGTGGCCGAGGATCTTGTGCTGGGAATGGCATTGAATGTTAACGGAAGTAAGGAATACCTGAATCCCATGGCAAAGATGCATCGGCCGATGACAGAGGATGCGATCCGGAGCTATCTTGATGCACGCATGGGTGGCCGTTACCAGTACAGGTTTGAGGCTCACTGGTACCCTGTGAGCGTTTATGATACAGGCAGTGATATCGAGATAGGGGCTATTGCTCCCGCAGATGCGTTCCGGCAGTCGTCCAGGATCTCCCTGCCCACTGTATCCTCACCTTCCCAGGAAGAGTTCCTTGGATCGATGAACAAAAGTGCCTTCCTTGATGCTCTTGACGCGCCCGATCCCTCAGCCACCCTGCATGAAGAATACAATAAAAGCATTGAAAGGGTATCCCTGTCGGCTGCAAAGACCATCACTTCGGTCATATTTCCTGCGGATTACCTTCTGTCGCTCAGTTCGACCGGGATAAGCCTCAACAGTGAACAGCTGTCTCTCATAGCAGGCCCGGGAAACACAGAGTTGGCAAATCCCGAATACCAGCTGGTACTCTACAGCATCGACCACACCGCCAACAGGATGTTCGGCCTGAATACAACGGTTCCGACGGAGGATGGCAATATCGACATGAACCTGATAGATCACATCAACAGTACCCTCATGCAGGTCAACAGTGCAAGGATCTCATCATGCATGCAGGCAGAGATGCAGCCGGAGATCGATGCAACGGTATCGGGGATCCTTAACTCCACGGATACCGAAACGCAGCTAGAGATGCATGAAAGGCAGATGCGTTCCATATACAGCAAGGCGAACAGAGGAGGAGCGGACATAATCCTCTATATGTGGCAGTGAACGCAATCACAACATATATATTTGATAATGCTTTTTTATGAACACTTCGCCCATTACATTGACATCCGTACAATCAGGTTCTCCTGTTCGTTCGACATGCCTGAGGACTGCGGTAACCATACGAACAAATCATATCTTAAATAAGGATTCAATAAGGAATTATAATTATCAGGAGGAATTGCATGGCAAAGATGCACACCCGGAAGAAAGGACAGTCCGGATCCACAAGACCGCTTCGCACTGAACCGCCAGCCTGGTCCACAATGAACGAGGAAGAGATCACTAAGGTCATAATGGACCTCTGGAAGCAGGGAATGAGCACAAGCGTTATCGGAATGACACTCAGGGACAAGTACGGCGTACCCGATGTCAAGATCGTGACCAGCAAGAAGATCGGCCAGATCATCAAGGAGAAAGGAGAGCAGTCAACCGTTCCGGAAGACCTGTACAACCTCATAGTAAAGGCAATAGGAATCAGGAAACACATTGTGTCCAACCACAAGGACGTACACAACAAGCGCTCCCTCCAGAACACTGAGTCCAAGATCAGAAGGCTGGTCAAGTACTACCAGTCCACAAAGGTCCTTCCTGCTGACTGGAAGTACAAGCCTGAGACTGCAGAGATGATGATCACCAGATAAACCAGGTGTCATCCTTTAATTAGATTCAACTGAAGTCTGGTCGCCCGGCCAGACCTGAGCTTTTTTTTACGGCATTGCTTTATTCCTGCAGAGAGAAATCACTGTATAAAGTGACATGATTCCACACTTAATGGTCCCCTGTTCAAGGCAAGATATAAATTGATTTAAAGAGCAATAGTACTCCATGAAAGCTGTTGTTCTCGCGGCCGGGGAGGGTCGAAGATGCCGTCCGCTCACACTTACAAGATCAAAGGTAATGTTGCCTGTAGCAAACAAGCCAATACTGGAACACGTCATAAACGCATTGTCCAAGAACGATGTTCAGGACATCATTCTCGTAGTGGGGTATGAAAAAGAGCGCGTCATGGATTATTTTGGAGATGGTGGCGATCTCGGGGTTAAAATACGCTATATAGAGCAGAAGGCACAGATAGGAACGGCGCACGCCATACTCAAGGCCCGCGACATGATAGAGCCTGAAGATGAGGCTTTCCTGGTCGTTAACGGAGACAATATCATAGAACCCGACACTATCCGCGACCTTCTAAGGAGTGCAGGTGGAGATGCCACGGTGCTTGCATGCAAGAAGGAGAACGCTACCGGATACGGAGTACTGGTTGTCGAGGGGCAGCGCATAAAAAAGATAGTGGAGAAGCCCCAACATGTAGTAAGCCACCTGATCAATACCGGAATATACCTTTTCAGGCCCCAGATATTCGAGCTAATAGAAAGGACGCCGCTTACACATACAGGCGAGTATGCCATCACAGACACCCTCCAGATAATGATAGATGAGGGTATGAAGGTAATAATGGCAAACACATTCTCGGACTGGCTTGACGCCCTTTACTCCTGGGACCTGCTGAAAGCAAATCCGATAGTGCTCGGGGAATTCGAGCAGGACCTGCAGAAAGGCACAGTCGAGGAAGGTGCTGTTGTCAAGGGAAGCGTTTCCATAGGATATAATACAACGATCCGTTCAGGATGCTACATTGTGGGCCCGGCGGTCATAGGGGATAACTGCGATATCGGCCCCAATGCGGTCATACTGCCCTCAACAAGCATAGGGAACAATGTTTCCATTGCATCGTTCACCCAGATACAGAACAGCATAATAATGAACGATGTCCGTGTGGGAACCCACTCATACATATCAAATTCCGTCATCGGAAGCAATGTGAGTGCAGGTTCCCATTTCGTTACCGAAGATAAGGAAAAGCTCCTGATAGAGATAGAAGGCAGCCTGCTCCCTGCGGACAAACTGGGTACGATAATAGGTGATGACACGGAAATAGGCAGTAACGTACTTGTAAGAGCAGGGATTATGATATATCCGAATTGCAGGGTAAATTCGGGTAAACTAATAACAGAAGCATTGGCGCAAAATTCGATTGTCATCTGAGGGTGGGGTAAAATGTGTGGTATAATAGGGTACGTTGGTCAGGAACCAGCTGCACCGATCTTATTAGAGTCCCTGAAAAGGCTCGAGTACAGGGGATACGATTCTGCCGGGATCACTGTTCTTAACAGCACACTTGAAACATATAAGACCGTAGGGAAGATCGCAGATCTGGAGTCGATCCTCCCCACCGAAATAAAAGCTAACATAGGGATAGGCCATACCAGATGGGCAACTCACGGGAAACCGGAAACAAGGAATGCACACCCGCACATTTCTTCCGGTGTCTCGGTGGTGCATAACGGCATCATTGAGAACTACCTTGAGCTCAAGGAGAAGCTCACTGAGCGCGGATACGTATTCGAATCCGATACTGATACCGAAGTCATAGCCCATCTCCTTCACCACAATATGAACAATGACACACCCAACTGCGATCTGTTCACAGCAATGCGTATGACGATCAGTGAGCTCGAGGGTTCCTATGCAATAGCAGCCCTGTGCTGCAACGAGCCCGACCGGGTTGTCTTTGCACGCAAGGACAGCCCTCTTGTGATAGGACTTGGCGAGGCCGGGAACTATGCAGCGTCTGATGTCACAGCCTTCCTGAAACATACCAAGAAAGTGGTCTTTGTGAGTGACCATGAGGTAGGCTACATCCTTCCCAACGCCATCAGGATATACGACCCGGAAGGAAAGTTGCTGGAAAGATCCCCGGAGACCATTGAGTGGGACATGGAAGCTGCGGAGAAGTCCGGATACGATCATTTCATGCTCAAGGAGATACACGAGCAGCCCACATCCATACAGAACACCTTTGCAGGCAAGCTCATGGAACTTGAGGGTACTGTCAGGATGAACGAGCTATACCTCATTCCGGAGCAGATAAAGCACCTGCGCAGGGCCACGATAGTTGCCTGCGGGACCTCATGGAACGCAGGGATACTGGGAAAATATCTCTTCGAGAAGCTTGCAGGGATACACACCGACATAGAAACGGCCTCTGAGTTCAGGTACGGCAATCCCGTCCTGTGCGGGGAGGAGCTTACTATCGCGATCACACAGTCCGGCGAGACTGCAGACACCCTTGCAGCCGTCAGGAGTTCCAAGTCCTATGGATGCAGGACAGTTGCCATTACCAATGTCGTGGGAAGCACCATCACAAGGGAATCCGACAGTATTGTGTACACGCGCGCCGGTCCCGAGATAGGGGTCGCTGCAACAAAGACGTTCACGGCACAGCTCATCACACTCTACATGCTGGCAATCCACATGGGAAGGATAAGGGGTGTCATCACGGCAGATGAAGCAAAGGACCTCATTGTGAACCTCAAGCGCCTTCCCGGCCAGATCCAGAGGATACTCAGCAGGAAGGAGAAGATAAAGGAGTGCGCCCAGCAGTTTGCTGACAAGAGGGACTATTTCTTTATCGGACGCTATCTCAATTACCCGGTGGCCCTGGAAGGAGCGCTGAAGCTCAAGGAGATATCCTATATCCATGCTGAAGGCTATGCTGCCGGGGAACTGAAGCACGGGCCTCTTGCGCTGATCACAGAGGAAACACCTGTTGTTGCTATTGCCACCAAGGGCCATACCTATGACAAGATACTGAGCAATATCAAGGAAGTGAAGGCCCGCAATGCTGTTGTGATAGCTGTTGCCAATGAGGATGACAAGGAGATAGAAAAGTATGCGGATATGGTATTACGCATCCCGGCCTCACATGAGATGACGTCTCCTGTGCTGTCTTCTGTGGTGCTCCAGCTGCTCGCATACTACACTGCACTTGCAAAGGACTGTTCCATCGATAAGCCGAGGAACCTTGCAAAGAGCGTTACTGTGGAATGATAATAATTGGAGGCATTTAATGAAACTGTTCGGTTCTTCAGGTATCAGGGGAGTTACAAACAAGGATATTACAGTTGACCTGGCCCTGAAAGTGGGCATGGCGCTGGGAAGATCGAAAAAGAGTGCAGTGATTGGCAGGGACCCCAGGGTCGCAGGCGAGATGATAGAGCACGCGGTCATCAGCGGGCTTGCCAGCTCCGGGTGCAGGGTCGTCCGCGTAGGGCTTGTTACAACCCCCACGCTTGCATATGCGGCAAGGGACTATGACTGCGGCGTCATGATAACGGCTTCCCATAACCCTGCGGAGTACGTAGGGATCAAGCTATGGAACCCAGACGGCATGGCTTTTGACTCGAAACAGCAGGAGGAGATCGAGTCCATTATAGAGGAAGAAGACTTCGTGAGAGTCAGATGGGACCAGGCAGGCATCATCACATCGTACAGTAATGCCGTCAGGGACCACATGGACATGATCCTGAAGAACGCAGGAAAAGTGTCCATGAAAGTGATCATAGATTGTGGCTGCGGAGCAGGGGGCACGATCACTCCCTTCCTCCTGCGGGAAATGGGATGTGAGGTGATCACCCTCAACAGCCAGCTTGACGGACACTTCCCTGCACGCAACCCTGAACCCAATGAGAAGAACCTGGAACTGCTGAGAAAGGCAGTGGTCGAGTTCGGCGCCCGGCTGGGGATCGCACACGACGGCGATGCCGACAGGATGATGGCTGTTGACGAAAAGGGAAATTTCGTATCAGGTGATGAACTGCTCGCCATTTTCGGGCATTATGAATGCAAAAGTGGGACAAAGGTCTGTGTGCCCGTAGACACATCCCTTGTTGTCGATGATGCCCTTGAAGGCTCCGAGATCGTAAGGACACGGGTAGGTGACGTATATGTTGCCGAGGAAATGAAAAAGCACATCACAGAGTTCGGCGGAGAGCCTTCAGGAAGCTGGATCTTCCCCAGGATATCCTATTGCCCCGACGGTATCTATGCCGCTGCAAGGCTGGTCGAGATAGTGCAGGAAACAAAGCTTTCACAGCTCAGGGAAGCGCTTCCTCAATACCCGACCCTCAGGGGCACTATCCCCTGTGCGGACTGCGATAAGGAAAAGGTCATGGAAACCGTGAGGTCAAAGCTGCAGTCAATGGGTAGTGTATCCGATATTGACGGCATCAGGGTCGAGATGGATAACGGCTGGGTGCTTGTCAGACCCTCGGGAACGGAACCCAAGATACGTGTCACTGCCCAGGCAAGGGAGAATGTGGAAGGACTGTATGCAATGGCAGGGGGCATCGTGAAGGAGAGCATTCAATGAAAGCTGTGATCCTTGCTGCGGGCGAAGGTACAAGGATGCGCCCGCTCACGGCAGCCCGACCCAAGGTGATGCTGCCCATAGCCAACAGGCCAATGATGGAACATTCCGTGGATGCTGCCATAGAAGCCGGAATCAGGGATTTTGTTATAATCACCGGCTACCGTGAGGATTCCATAAAGGACTATTTTGGGGACGGCAGCGAGAAAGGGATCAGCATCGAATATGTGCATCAGGACTCACAGCTTGGTACTGCCAACGCCATAGGATATGCAAAAGGGCATGTCGATGGCAGCTTCGTGGTGCTCAACGGGGACATGCTGATAAGCTCCGAGCATATAAGGCACCTGATATCTGCAGATAAGGATGCCGTCATCACGGTCAAAGAAGTTGAGGACCCTTCCCATTTCGGGGTCATAGAGACAACAGGTGACAGGGTTATAAGGATAATAGAAAAACCCCAGCATCCGCCAAGCAAGCTTGCCAACGCAGGCATATATCTTTTCACGGAAGCCATTTTCGATTTCATATCGAAGACACAGTTATCACCCAGAGGAGAGCTGGAGATCACGGACTCGCTGCAGATGATGATAGATGCCGGCTACAATGTCGGATACGCGGTGCTGAATTCCGACTGGATAGATATCGGCCGGCCCTGGGACCTGCTTGATGCCAACAGGGTCCTGCTGGAGAATATGAAAGGCATGTGTGAGGGCACTGTGGAACCCTACGCCACCCTGCACGGGGAGGTCACTGTGGGCAGGGGTACTATAATCCGTAACGGGTCCTACATTATCGGCCCGGTGGTCATCGGCGAGGACTGCGATATCGGGCCCAACTGCTTCATCAGGGCATCCACTGCGATCGGCAATAATGTTCACATAGGTACTGCGGTGGAGGTCAAGAACAGCATCATCATGGATGGTACCAAGATCGGGCACCTTTCTTATCTTGGTGACAGCGTAATCGGCCTCAAATGTAACTTCGGTGCCG
>JASKKT010000040.1 GCA_030154025.1 Methanolobus sp. | reverse complement strand
GGACCTGCCCGTAAAGCTTGCCTCGGAGGTCCAGAAGCTCGTCGGGACTAGCGTAAGGGTGGAAGGCGAAATCATACAGGTCAAGCAGACCGCAGGTCCGACCATATTCACCATAGCAGATGAGACGGGCCAGATATCAGCAGCTGCTTTTGAGAGTGCCGGCGAGAGGGCCTACCCGCACATCAGCTCAGATATGATAGTCTCCGCTACAGGAGAGATCACAGCCCGCGGGGACAGCGTACAGCTGGAGATCAAGAGCCTCAAGAAACTGAGCGGCCCTAAAGAGGGAGACATACGCAGGCGTATCGAGGCAGCCCTTGACAGGAGGGCGGAACCTCATGATATTCAGTATATGGTCGAGAGTGATGTGCTTGAGAAGCTAAGGCCGGCCATGCGCAGGGTTGCAAAGGAGATACGTAAGGCCATTATCACCTCAGTGCCCATACTGCTGAGACACCATGCAGATGCTGACGGCATGACCGCAGCCATGGCCATTGAAAAGGCTGTGATTCCCCTGATCAAGGAAGTGAACGGGCAGGATGGCGAGTATTATTTCTACAAGAGGGCTCCCTCAAAGGCACCGTTCTATGAGATGGCCGATGTTGTGCGTGATATCAGCTTCGCGCTTGAGGATACCATGCGCCACGGACAGAAGATGCCACTGGTGGTCAGTGTCGACAACGGCTCTTCGATCGAGAACATACCTGCAATGAGACAGGCCAGCGTTTATGGCATCAGGATGATAGTTGTGGATCACCACCACCCCGACGACGAGGTTGACGAGTTCCTGGTAGCACACGTCAATCCGGCACATGTGGGCGGGGACTTTGGCATAACGGCCGGGATGCTCTGCACTGAACTGGCGCGCATGATCAACGTGGATGTGGAGAGGGACATCAGGCACCTGCCCGCTGTGGCTGCTGTAGGCGACCGCTCGGAGGCGCCTGAGGCTAAAGAATACATCCGGATGGTGTCCGACAAGTACAGCCTGCAGGACCTGAAGGACATGGCTCTGGCACTGGACTTTGAGGCGTACTGGCTGAAGTTCAACAACGGAAAAGGCATAATCGATGATATTCTCAATTTTGGAGATGGGAAGATACATCGGAACCTTGTAAAGGTGCTTTGCGAGCAGGCCAACGAGATGATAGACGAGCAGATAGATGTATGCATGTCACATGTCAAGACACAGACACTCCCCAACGGAGCGTTGCTCAATGTGCTTGATGTGGAGAACTATGCCCACACATTCACCTTCCCGCCTCCCGGAAAGACATCCGGGGAAGTGCACGATCAGCTGTGCCGCAAATATGAAGGGAAGCCGGTCATTACACTGGGTTACGGGCCGGACTTTGCCGTAATAAGGTCAAAGGGTGTCAAAATGAACATCCCGCGCATGGTCAGGGAACTCC
Source organism: Methanolobus sp. (assembly GCA_030154025.1). Lineage (GTDB taxonomy): Archaea > Halobacteriota > Methanosarcinia > Methanosarcinales > Methanosarcinaceae > Methanolobus. Next base: position 19,977 of record JASKKT010000040.1, on the reverse strand, counting down.
ATGAAGAGGTAAAAGGCGGAGGCGTGAGCGGAGGAGGGCATCTTGTTGTCGGCAGCATCAAATTCGTGGAAGGGATGCGCACCGAAGTGCTCTCTAAACTCGCTGAAAAAATAGGTGCGGTAGAAGTGGAATGATACTTCTACGCCCGTTATATTTTAACTCTTGCTGATCTTCAGTCCCGGATCCCTTCTCCTGAGAGGATCAGTCCACACGGACAATACGCACAAGAGAGCTCACAGGTACTTCCGATATCGTTTCAGAGCCACTCTTATCCACAAGCACTGCAATAGCTATGGGCTTTGCACCGGCACTGCGCAGGTGGGCCACTACGTCGCTCACAGTGCTTCCGCTTGTAATGACATCGTCAACAATGATACATCTCTTGTCCTTGATGCTTGCAAAGTTCCTGCTGAAGGCACCCCTGATCTGGGACTGTTCGCTCTGCTCATTATAGGAGTGATATACAGAAAGTTCGAGTTCGAGCTCGTCAGCCATTAGACTTGCAAGAGGAACACCACTCAGGCCTATACCCACGATCACATCTGCCTCAGTGTCTGCATGTTCCAGCGTCTCGATGACCATGTCACAAAGGGCGATACCTATGTGGCGGAGCCTGAAAGCACTCTTGCCTATACCGCTCCAGTTCACGGAGATATCCTTGGGAGCAGGGGAAACTTCCTCCTTCTTGGAACGTGTTAACAGCCAGGTCACCGTGTCCCTGGAAACATTAAGTTCGTCTGCTATCTGCCTTGTAACAAGCCCGTTAGCCTGCAACTCCACAGCCTTCTGGATCAATTTATCAATATTCTTCATGTGAACCCCGCTATTCTGGATAAGATTCATTTCTTCCTTATGTATGTCAGACATGTTATATTTTTCTTTTACGCTTCTTTTTCAGCTCCGAGCCGCACACCGGGCAGACATCCCCTGATGGAAAGCGCCTGCGGCATCCAAAACATTCCTTTTCCCACTCAAGCACATCCTTTATCTTCTTCTGTACCACGGGCAGGAACCTGATGCCAAGCACGCTTGCAGTGTTCTGCACGGCATAGTCGTCTGTCAGGAGCACAGCGCTATCCGCATACTCAAGTGCCTTTGCGAGCACATCGATGTCAGCTGAGGACAATTCCTCAGAGTCCTTTGTGCTGCCCGCGGCAGCTATCACCTGCTGCCTCAGGACAGGGTCAACAGCCTCCACGCGTGCGCCACCTTCAAGAGCTAGCTCGAACCTCATGGAAGCCTCATGGCTCCTGAGCTCTCCTACCACGGAATTTACAGTTACCAGTGTAGAAGGGTCGATGTCCTTTCCCATTATAAAGACTGCTGAATCAGCGACGTATATCATCGTTCAGTATAGAGAGCCCGAGCAGATTAATTCTTTGGATGCAAACAAGCAGATTTTATTCAGAGGATATAAATAAATATAATTATACGAATATATAATCCATGGTAAGCATAAATAGAGTTCCCACAGGAATAGCAAATCTGGACAAAAGATTACAGGGTGGTTATCCTGAAGGAGAGGCAGTGCTCATTACAGGGGAGCCGGGTACAGGGAAAACGATATTCGGGATACAGTTCCTCTACAGTGCATGTACGGATGGCAGGAAATGCCTGATGATAGCAACCGAGGAAGTACCTGAAAAGATCCTGAACCATGCAAAGATACTGGGATTCGATCTTGGCCCTTATATTGAGAATCAGCAGCTTTCGATAATGCATTTACTGGAAATGAGAGCTGCTGACTCCGGAGTGCACTCGGGAGCAGAGTGTATGGATATCCGGATAGACGACCTTAACAACTTCTCGCATATGATAGCAGATGATATCGAGGTAGTGGTGATCGACAATATGGGAACCTGTTCTATAGGCATGGAGCTGAAGGCTTTCAGGGACAAACTGGAAGCTTTCCTCTATCTGCTGTCAAAGCAGCAGAGAACATCCATCATAATAATGGATGAGACGGCACACGAATACACGCACAGGATAGCAGAATATTCCACATACGGGACAATAAGGCTCATGGTGAAGGAAAATCCATATACAGGTAAGATAGAGCGTTTCATGTATATCCCGAAAATGAGAGGGACAAGGATATTGCTGGATCTTATAAACTACGATATAACAGATGAGGGCATCACACTGCTGGCTGCCCAGGGCAAAAAAGATAAACCTGACCGTTGATAGTCCCTTAAAAAGATCCGGTCATGATAATATGGACATTGGCAAAGCTAAAGAGACTATCGTGAAGTTCATAAGGGAAAACGTGCGGGAAGCAGGCTGCAAAGGAGCTGTCGTAGGTATCAGCGGAGGTATTGATTCTGCGCTGACAGCATACCTCTGCGTAGAGGCGCTCGGAAAGGAGAATGTGCTGGGAGTCCATCTTCCAGAGATCAACCTCACTCCCGCCGAAGATGTCCTGGATGCCACGGAGGTGGCTGAGCGTCTTGGGATCGAGTTCAGGACAATAGACATATCCGGTCCCCTGAGAGCCTTCATGGAAGCGGTCCCGGAAAGCGGACAGGATTTCCGCCATGCCAACGGCAACCTGAAAGCCAGGACACGCATGTCCATACTTTACTATTATGCCAATACGATGCAGAGACTCGTAGTGGGCACAGGCAATAAGACCGAACTGCTGCTGGGATACTTCACAAAATACGGCGATGGCGGTGTGGATCTTGAGCCTATCGGGGACCTCTACAAGACCGAGGTCAGGGAAATGTCGCGTCTTGCAGGAGTGCCGCAGGGAATCATTGAAAAAGCACCATCTGCCGGACTCTGGGCCGGACAGACAGACGAGGACGATCTTGGGATCACATACGAGACCGTGGACAGGTTCCTGGAAATGTTGCTGGAGGGAGAGAGGCCCCAGGTGGCCCAGAACACACTTGGCATGACGCCGCAGCAGCGAGATTCCGTACTTGCACGCATCCATGGGAACCTTCACAAAAGGAGAGCACCCCCAATGCCGGAACTGGATGAACTGAGGGTATCATATATTACTGTCTGATCACCTGCCGGGAAAGACAGGGAATTCCGGACATCTGAGCCTTATAAGTGGCTTTGCAAGGTGCCTCCTGGCACATGGCGGGACCTCGTAGAATCCTGTTCCAATGTCCCTTTCCACCGGCACCAGTTCGGTCTCAGAAGCTGAAGTGGCACATTTCTTACACCGATAACCCTGGCCCGATCCTGCGGATTTCATTCTTTTGCCACATGAGGGGCAGGCAGGGTTCCGTTCTTCAAAAGTATCTGCAAGAGACAGGATACACATCTTCTCTATGTTCATTGTATCCTCAGTGACGCTACCATATACGACTACCCGGTCACCGGGAACAAGCCTGCGGACCACCTCCCTGAAGTTCTTGGTGGGCTCAAAGGCTGCGCAGTCAATAGTTCTGCCAGCAGCATCCTCCAGCACGAAAATGGAATGGCCGCCCCGTATTGTGATTGCAGGGGACACGACGGTTCCCTCCAGCATGTACGAATGCATTTCCCGGATATCATCCACACAGCCTGCACTAATGAGGTGCATGTCCGTTCCCTGGTTTGTTCTGTAGATGCATGAACGTTCGATCTCCTCAGAACTGATCACTGCTACAGCTTTCTCAACTGCCTCCCTGGTATCCCCCCTGATGCCATACAACACGGGATCGGGAGACCTGGGAACACAGACGACCAGCTCGTTGAGCCTGTCCACGGAGTCCCATGTTTCAGGATATGTTTCCGAATCAGCCTTAAAGAGAGATTCACAATCCACAAAGCGCTTCGTTCCGCACACAACACCCTTCCTATAAGTGAGGAACTCGTATGTGTGCTCCCATTCATGGTCAAGCATTGCACCGCAGGCCGCAAGTGCTCCGATCAGTCCGCGTCCGTTCTTGAAGGCCCTGAAGGTCAGGCCCAGGTCTTCTGCAAGTGACCTTGCCTCATCTATCGATATGACATCCCTTACAGCCCGCATGAAAAAACCAGAAAGGATGGGCTTTGCTTTCTTAAAATCACCCTCTTCTATGACGACCACACCGGGATTGGTGTTCTCGCATTCCATCCTTGACATTGAAGATACTCTGGAAACCACATGCTCCATGATCTTTTCAGGCTCATCTGACTCAAAGCACAGGGCCACTGCAGCATTTCCCCTGGTCTTGTAGGGAATTGTGGGATTGAGGCGGATCAGCAAGGGCTCTCCAAGAGGGCTGCCAAAAGCACATAGATCTTCCATGAGCAGGGCTCCCAGATACGTAGTGCACATCCCTTCCCTTGAATCGGTATCATCAATTCCGATGATGATCCTTTTACGGCCTGAGTTCATTGGATCGATTACCCATACTCATACCTGTGATTAAACTGTTCCGCATGGTCCGCATACGGAGCAGGCCACAGGACAAGAGATATATATATATAGACCTGCAAACAAAGGCTAATCCGTAATGACAAAAGAGATTTTAATACATCAGATAGTCGATGTATTGAAGCAGGCAGGTTTTGTAGTCTCAAAGCGCTGCAACATCAGGCCGCGAAGTTTTGATCTCGCCGCCAGGCAGGGCGAAACCCTCCTTTTCTGCAAGGTACTGTATAATATTGATGGCCTCAATGAGGAAACAGCAAGGGAGATGAGGGATCTTGCCAGGTGCCTGGGAGGGTCTGCACTGCTCGTGGGAGCAAAGACCAGGGACCAGCTGCTGGAGGACAGCGTCGTTTACATGCGCTACGACATACCCGCGGTGAATGTCCAGACGCTTTACGATTATTTTGTTGAGAACGTGCCGCCGCTCGTATCAGCGTCACCGGGAGGACTCTATGTTTCGATAGACGGAGATGTGCTGAAGGAAGCCCGGCAGCGCACAGCAATGTCCCTCGGATCCCTGGCCTCCCAGCTTGGCGTTTCACGCCGGACCATCAGCAAGTATGAAGACGGGGGAATGGATGCATCCATCGATATAGTCCTCCAGCTTGAGGAACTACTGGATGTTGCCCTTGCCAGATCCATCGACCTGCTCCAGTGCTTCGAGAAGCATAAGGGAATGATAGAGATTACTGCAGAAGCAGAGCCAAAGGTGGAAAAGCATACTCCTGATGACGGGATACTGGACATGCTGCATGCCTTGGGATACCAGGTGATGTCCACCTCCCAGGCGCCTTTCAAGGCCATATCCAAGGATACTTCCGATACCCTCCTAACTGGCATCAGCAGCTACAGCACTGCAATGATCAAGCGTGCAGACCTTATGAGCAGCATCTCCTGCGTCACCATGACAAAATCGGTATTCATTATCAACGGGGAGACAAAATCCCAGAACGTTGAGAACACCGTCCTCATCGAAAAAAGAGAGCTGGATAAACTATCAGGAAGGGATGAGCTCTCGGAACTGATAGACGAAAGGAAGAAAAGGCATATTCCAAAACCCTAATATACAGAAATCCCTTTAAGAGTAGCAATGACTACGAACATTGCAGTACTTGTTTCCGGAAGGGGTTCTAACCTGCAGTCCATTATCGATAGTATCGAAAGCGGGAACATCCCGGATGCCAGGGTGTCTGTGGTCATCAGCGATGTCAAGAATGCCTTTGCGCTTGAGCGTGCCCGTACTCATGGCATCGATGCCGTGTTCATTGATCCCAGGGCTTTTGTGGACAAAAAGGCATACGAACAGGAACTGCTCAGCGTCCTCGGACAATACGATATAGGACTGATACTCCTTGCAGGCTACATGCGTATCGTTGGCAGGGAGGTCATCGAGGCCTATCGCAACAGGGTCATCAACATTCATCCCGCACTGCTGCCTTCCTTTAAGGGACTGCACGCCCAGAAGCAGGCTTTTGATTACGGTGTGAAAGTATCAGGATGTACTGTCCATTTTGTGGACGAAGGCATGGATACAGGCCCCATAATACTCCAGAGGGCTGTCCCTGTGCTGGAAGGAGATAATGCCGATACGCTTGCCGCAAGGATCCTGGAACAGGAACATCAGATATTCCCGGAGGCCGTGAAGCTTTTCGTTGAGGGTAAACTTAAAGTGGAAGGCAGGATTGTAATACGCACATAAATCACATTCATATCTATCATTATTACGGATCTAACGGTTGATAACAATGTCATATATCTCGGAAGTTGACCCAGAGATCGCGGAAGCCTTCAGGCTTGAAGCGAACCGCCAGGATTACAAATTGAACCTTATCGCCTCGGAGAACTATGCAAGCCGTGCAGTCATGGAAGCGCAGGGCTCCGTTATGACGAACAAGTACGCTGAGGGCTACTCAGGCAAACGCTATTACGGCGGATGCGACTATGTTGACATAGCCGAGGACCTTGCGGTCCAGAGGGCAAAGAAGATCTTCGGTGCAGAGTACATTAACGTCCAGCCTCATTCAGGCTCCGGCGCCAATATGGCAGTCTATTTCTCGGTCCTGAAGGTCGGCGACACCATCATGTCAATGGACCTCTCACACGGAGGTCACCTCTCACATGGCAGCCCCGTGAACTTCGCAGGCCAGCTCTACAAGATAGTGCCATACGGAGTTGACAAGGAGACCGAGGCCCTTGATTACGATGCTCTCCTTGCCATGGCAAAGGCCAGCAAGCCAAAGATGATCGTATGCGGTGCATCCGCATATTCCAGGACCCTTGATTTCAAGAGGTTCAGGGAGATCGCTGATGAAGTGGATGCTTACCTGCTTGCTGATATCGCCCACATCGCAGGCCTTGTGGCAGCAGGAGCACACCCAAGCCCTGTCGAGCACTGTGATTTCGTGACAACCACCACCCACAAGACCCTCAGAGGTCCCAGGGGCGGCATGGTGATGTGCAGGGAGGAATACGCAAAGGATGTCGCCAAGGCAGTATTCCCCGGACTCCAGGGCGGGCCGCTCATGCACGTCATTGCTGCAAAGGCCGTGGCATTCAAGGAGGCCATGGGCGAGCAGTTCAGGAAGGACCAGTTCCAGACCGTCGCCAACGCAAAGGTGCTTTCCGAAGAGCTGAAGCAGAACGGCTGCAACATAGTTTCAGGCGGCACTGACAACCATGTCATGCTAGTGAACCTGAACGGGTTCAATGTGACAGGAAAGGAAGTAGAGGCCGGGATGAGCAAGGCAGGCATCATACTGAACAAGAACACCATCCCCTTCGAGACAAGGAGCCCGTTCATCACAAGCGGCATCAGGATCGGTACTCCTGCAGCCACCACACGGGGCATGAAGGAAAAGGATATGAAAGAGATCGCCGGTTACATCAGGACCGTTATTGACAACCTTGGCAACGAGACTGTGCTCAACAGCATCAATTCCGATGTGGAGCAGCTCTGCAGCAATTTCCCTATATACAAGTGAGTTTGATCTGAAAGCATCAACGAGGTGAGTTATGGCTCAGGAGAACTATGATTCCAGAAGGATCGATGGTAAAAGCCTGGCAGGCAAAGTGGAAGCTCAGGTCAGGCAGGAAGTGGAGATGCTTAAAAGTGAGAAAAATGTGACTCCCGGCCTTGCAACGATACTTGTGGGAGAGGACCCCGCCTCCAGGATGTACGTCCGCCTGAAGCACAAGGCATGTGAGAGGGTCGGCATTCATGCAGAAGACCATAACCTGCCGGAGTCCACCACACAGGAAGAGCTCCTGGGAGTGATCAGGGAACTTAACTGCAGGAAGGACATCCATGGCATACTGCTGCAGCTCCCTCTTCCAAAGCATCTTGATGCAAAGGCTGCCATGCTGGCCATAGATCCCTCAAAGGATGCTGACGGGTTCCATCCTTACAATATGGGAAAGCTGCTGATTGGAGAAGAAGGGCTTGTGCCCTGTACACCTAAAGGCGTCATCAGGGCGCTGGAGGAATACAATGTGCAGATACAGGGAAAGCATGCCGTAGTGGTCGGCCACAGCAACGTGGTGGGAAAACCCATGGCTGCGATGCTGATAAACCGCAACGCTACCGTCTCAGTCTGCCACGTTTTCACCGACGACCTGGAGAAGTACACACTGGATGCCGATATCCTTGTCGTGGGTACAGGCGTGAAACACCTCATCAAAGAGGACATGGTCAAGGAAGGCGCAGTCATTTTCGATGTGGGCATTACCGAAGAGAATGGCAAGGTCTACGGGGATGTTGATTTTGACAATGTTGTCAGGAGAGCCTCACTCATCACCCCGGTTCCCGGTGGAGTCGGCCCTATGACCATAGCCATACTCATGGAGCACGTGCTTACTGCAGCAAAGAATGCATGATGGGCACTCCCACATAGTTTTATATTTTAGCAGGCAATGTTCCTTTATCTGATCCTGAAATGATCGTGCCAGGTTGGACTATGGTTGTTGATGTCGATATATGCGGCTTGAAGATAGGTGACGGGCATCCCGTGAGACTCATGGGTGTTATCAACCTGAGCAAGGAGTCCTTCTACAAGGGTTCCGTGGTAAGTACAGACTCCGTTCTTGAGGTTGCCCGGAAGATGGTTGATGACGGTGCAACAATAATAGATATAGGAGCACGCTCAACGTGGCCCCTTGCAAGACCTGCCGTCAGCAGGGAGGAAGAACTGCAACGCATGCTGCCTGCACTGGACATGCTCCGGGATAACGTGGATGCGCTTATTTCCGTGGATACCATCTATGCCGACGTAGCCGAGGGTGCCCTGAATCATGGTGCGGATATCGTCAACGATGTGTCGGGATTTACTGCGGATGAGAGCATGATCGATGTTGTGGCAGATCATGCCTGCCCTGCTGTAGTAATGGCATCATATAAACTACCTGGCGACCCTATTGGCATGGATGCAATTATGGGATCTCTCGCATCCATCATTGACCGGGCCTGCTCAAAAGGAATAGATACCGACAGGCTGATACTGGACCCTGCCATTGGAAAGTGGATACCGGAGAAGGACCCGATATACGATTTTGAGACGATCGACCAGTTCGAGAGCCTGAGAGTATTCGGGAAGCCGCTGCTTGCTGCCATATCCAGGAAATCCTGCATCGACGCTGTTCTGCATAAGCCTGCAAGCGAGAGACTGTATGGAAGCCTTGCGGCCACAGCCATTGTTGTGCACAAGGGAGCCCACATCATAAGGACACACGATGTCCCTGAGACGAGAGATGTGGTGGAAGTTGCAAGGGAAATGAGAAGCAGGCAGTCGTTTGTGGGGTCAGGTGATTTCGAGGTATCCGTCCTCGATGTAACCCATCCCGATGATGCGGAATATCTCATGACGGCAATAGGTGTGACTGGCACCGGCTCAAAGGTAATGAAGAACAAGACCGTGAGCAAGGTGATACGCGTGAACAATATCACCACCACCGAGGCACTTATAATCAAGCAGGAGATGCTGGCCAGGGGAGGGGATGCAGCCCTTGAGCGCGATGCAGTGTCCCATGAGACCGAGAGGACGGATGTGCTCATCATAGGCACACTCCTGCAGTTCGGGAAGCTTGTCCGCAAGCTCTCATGCCAGGCACGCAATCTCCCGCTCATTGCAGAGATGATAGCACAGGCCCTGGAGCAGGATATGGACGTAGAATACCGTTATTCGAGGGAGCTATGATAATCTCGTCTGCAAAGCCCTTTGAAGAGATAATGGAACTCCTGAAGGACGAGGATGACATCTTTATCATCGGCTGCAATGCCTGTGCTGCAAAGATACAAGTCGGCGGCGAGCCGGAGGTGATCATGATGCAGCAGCGCCTTGAAGAGCAGGGAAAGCGTGTAGCAGGATACCTGGTCCCAAGCGCCGCCTGCAGCGTAGCCTCCTTTGATTCGCTCATTGAAAAGAACCCAGTTATAAAGGAAGCAAAGACAATCCTTGTCATGGCGTGTGGGAGCGGGGTTTCCACAGTATCCAGGGTTGCTGACATGCCGGTCTACCCTTCGAACAACACGGATTCTCTGGGAGGACGCTCACACGGTGAGGTGCTGCCGGAACTCTGTGCCATGTGCGGGAATTGCACAATCTATTACTTCGGTGGGATATGTCCCAAAGGCCAGTGCCCCAAGCAACTCCTCAACGGCCCCTGTGGCGGGTCCATGGAGGGGAAATGTGAAGTTGATCCGCAGAAGGACTGCGTGTGGGGACTGATCTACCGGCGACTGGAGAAGATAGGCAGGCTGAATCTGCTGGAGAGAGTGTGGGAGTGTGAGGAAAGCAGGTGAAAGCTGCTCTGGAATTTAGACCGTTCACATTGCGATGATTTTAAAAGCCAGACTTGCATATAGTCCCACGATGCCCGGGACCTTTAAAGAAAAACTCCTGTCTGATGATTTTCTTGTTACAGCCGAGATAACACCTCCAAAAGGAACAGACCTGAGCGAAGCGCTTGGAGATGCGGAGATACTCAGGGGGCTGGCGGATGCTCTCAATGTCACAGACAACCAGCGGGCGGTCATGAGAATGAGCCCTCTTGCGGTCAGCAAGGCGCTGCTGGACAAGGGCCATGAGGTCATCATGCAGCTGACCTGCAGGGACCGCAATCGTCTGGCACTCCAGTCAGATGTGCTGGCAGCCTATTCACTGGGTGTAAGGAACATCTGCGTTATGTCAGGAGACCATACCACCAAAGGGGATCATCCTAAAGCGAGGCCGGTGTTTGATATTGATTCCGTGCAGCTGCTGGAGGCTCTCAGGAAAATGAAGGAAGGCTTCGACCTGTCGGGAAATGCCATCGCCGGTCTGGAAGGACTGACAGTGGGAGCGGTGTCCAACGCCGATCCAGCCCAGCCTATGCAGATGCTGAAACTGAGGAAAAAGATAAGGATGGGAGCCGAGTTCATTCAGACGCAGGCGGTATACGATGCAGGACAGTTCGAGATATTCATGGAGCAGACAGGCGATCTGGAAGTTCCTGTCATCGCGGGAGTAATCCCATTGAAGTCTGCAAAGATGGCAAGGTTCATGAACGGGAACATACCTGGGATCAGGGTGCCGCCGGAGATGATCGAGCGCATGGAGAAAGCCGAGGATCCTGCTGACGAAGGAATCTCCATATGCGCGCAGACCATCATTGAGATCAAGAAGCTCTGCAAGGGTGTTCATGTGATGCCCATAGGAACACACGACAGGACACCTGAATTGTTGAGAATTGCAGGCATCAGGAAGGGATATTGATGTTAAAGACACAGGTAGAGCATGCAAAGGACGGAGTCCTGACCCCCGAGATGCTGTATGTTGCACAGGCTGAATGCCTTGACGAGCAGCTTGTGCTTGAAAGGGTTGCCAGCGGCAGCCTTGTGATAATGACCAGGAAAGGATGCCCTCCTGTTGCCATTGGCAAGGGTGCACGTACAAAGATTAACGTGAACCTGGGAACATCCTCCGCCTCGGTAGACCCGGCCTCAGAGCTTGAAAAGGTAGTGGTTGCCGGTAAATATGGGGCAGACACCATTACAGACCTCTCCATGGGGGGGGACATCTCAGCAATCAGAAGAATGGTGTTCGAGAACACCCAACTCCCCGTGACTACGGTACCCATCTACCAGACAATAGTGGAATGCGGGATGGAAGGCACAACAACTGATGATATACTCTCTTATCTCAGGAAACATGTACAGGAAGGCGTCAGCTCCGTGCTGCTCCATTGCGTTGACAGGGACATGCTTGAAAGGCTCAGGGGTTCCGGCAGGGTCATGGGCATGGTATCAAAGGGGGGCTCCTTTACAAGCACTTTCATGCTGCTCAACAATTGCGAAAACCCCTTCGTCGAGCACTTCGATGAGGTCGCCGATATCCTGAGAAGGAACGATGTTGTCCTTTCCCTGGGAAATACAATGAGAAGCGGCTGCATCCATGACCTGCAGGATGAAGCGCAGGTGATGGAAGCCAGAAGGAACGCTGATATTGCCAGAATGGCGAACGAGAGAGGGCTGCAGGTCATCATCAACGGCATGGGAGGGCACATACCAGCCTCGGATATCCCTGCAAGTGTCAGTTTCTACAAGGAGATGGGAGATTTCCCCCTCTTCGTTGCAGGACCGCTTCCAACGGATATTGCCGTGGGCTACGACCACATAGCAGGAGCTGTGGGAGCAAGCCTTGCAAGCGGCGCAGGAGCGGACTATCTCTGTTACATCACACCTGCGGAGCACCTTTCACTCCCAAACCCTGAACAGGTGAGGGAGGGCCTCATCGCTTTCAGGATCGCGGCACATATTGGCGATTCCATGAAGTACGGACTGGATGACCGGGACCTGATGCTTGCCATGAAGAGAGCTGATTTTGACTGGAAAGGCCAGGCCGAGCTTGCCCTGGACCCCGACCGTCCCGGCCGGATGTGCCCGCAGGAAGGACCCTGCTCCATGTGCGGAGATTACTGCGCGATAAAGATCATGAAAGATTACCTCTCAGGGACGAACTGAATGAAGACTGATCACCCATCCTTGCAGATGTTTGGCATAAAAACCCCACTTATAAAGCCGGGGGACAATATTGCAGAAATCATAGCAGGCTCCCTTGAGAAGCAGGGCCTCCAGTTACAGGACAATGATGTCCTTGTTATCGCCGAATCCCCCGTTGCCACTTCTGAACACAGGCTGGTCCTGCTTGACGATGTGAAGCCTTCAGAAAAAGCTGTTCAGCTTGCCGAAAAGTACCAGCTCGATCCCCGGGAGATGGAGCTCATCCTTCAGGAGTGCGATGAGATATTCGGCGGCGTGCCCGGCGCTGCACTGACCATCACAAGAGGAACGCTCGCACCTAACGCAGGCATAGACAGCTCCAACGCCCCTGATGGTTACGTGGTGCTGCTCCCAAAGAATCCCCAGGAGAGCGCCGCAGGGATACGCAGGTACATACAGGACCGCTGCAATTGCAAGATCGGTGTTATCATAGGCGACAGCCGTACCCAGCCCCTCAGGCTTGGCTGCGTGGGTATCGCCATCGGCACCTCAGGCATCGTACCCGTGGAAGATGCCAGGGGCACATTCGACCTCTTCGGCAAGGAGCTCAGGATAACACGCAAGGCCGTCGCCGACAACCTTGTCTCCGCCGCCCAGCTGCTCATGGGAGAAGCAGGCGAGAGCGTGCCTGCAGTACTGGTAAGAGGCTCACCTGCGCGGGTAATAGACGGTGATATGGAGATGCCCCTGTTCAGCAGGGACGAGTGCATGTATTACAGCAATATCAGGAAAACGTGAGGATAGATTTTCGCGTGTCCAATGTTCGAAAATAAATGGATCCGGGGGACAGGGACCCCGGAACCTGACAGAACGTTTACTTTGCTTGCGAGTGGCCGCACCACCACATGACACTGTGGGCAGCTATGTATGCATCACTGTTCTCGTATCCGCATATTTCGACTTCTATCCATCCGGTATCTGTCTTTATTGTATCATATTCCTCTGAATATTCGAACTGCCCGGGAATAGGATTGCCCCAGCCAAGTTTTTTGCTGAACGTCCTTACAGGATTGAAACCTTCAGGTTCATCAGCTACATGCAGGTGATACTCAGTAAATCCCTTCCATGCACCGATATACCCATCTTTATAATCGCTGCCTCCGTATGTAGCATATTTAACGTACAGTGTTCCATACCTGCCCGGGCCGCACTCACCTTCAGGCTGATACATGGTCTTGTCATACACGTACAGTGTTCCTGCACGATAATGCTGCCCTGCATAGATCGGATACTTTACGGCACAGCAAGGCGTTACAGCTGCGCCCAGGTTGTATTTGATGTATGTCGCCCAGTTGCCTTTGTCAACAAACCGGTATAGCCCCGGCTGACACTGGGCAGCCCAGGCGGTCTCATCAAAGCATTCTATTTCCGCGGACTCACCGTTACAGCCGCTACCCAGGATACCGAGCAACTCAATATTACCAGGACTGCCGATACATCTTACAACCGCTCCCGGGACAATTTTTTTGACAATGGTTCCTGTCGAGACACATTGTGGATGATACAAATAAAATCAGACATCCTTTTTTAGATTTGTTTTAACAAGGCATATTTTGATGTATTTGAGCCTACGATCTTCATTTAAGTCAATAAATCTGGATTAAATAACTTTCTCGTTCATTTGATCTGCCTGCATTGTAGAGACGTTGCTGAATGGATGCATGCGCTACATGAAGATTGACTTATGAGGACCACAACAATATTCAAAAAAATGTATCCCATAAATAAAAAGAAGAAAAGCTCACGGCACTGTAAGGACCTGCCTCTTTGAATGCCTGACAACGTTCTCTGCAACACTTCCCAGCAGGATATGGCTAAGCCCGGTTTTCCCCAGAGTGCCCATTACAATAAGATCAACATCATTCTCCGTGGCAAAGTCCACTATCCCGTCGGTGGGGGTCTTGTCTTCAACGATCACGGGTTCCACTTCCACTCCTTCTTTCCTGCCTGCAGCGACCACATATTCAGTAGCCTTTCTGCCCTCATCCTGTAGATGATTCTCCAGAGCCTTCGACCACATCTCACCGCGCATAGCAAGAGCGACCCCTGAAGGAGGGATCACATAGATCGCACTGACAACTGCATTATACATCTTTGCAAGCCCGATACCCCAGTCCACGGCGTTCTTCACTTTTTCGGAACCATCTGTAGCTATTAATATCCTTCTGACCCTTGTACCCATATTTACACCCAATAAATAATCAGAGATAGAGAGATATATGTTTTCCGCTCGTAACAATCATGCAATATGGAAAGAGTATATAGGCAAGAACAACTATTATATAATAAACTTATGATACAATCTGAATCTGCCGATAAGAACATTGCCCGGGTACTGCGGGAACAGGGTTACAAGGCCACACCCCAGAGGATAGCTATTTCCAAGTATGCGCTTAACACTGATCAGCATCCCACCGCGGATAGGATCTACAGGGAGATCATAAAGGCCCACCCGACAGTCAGCCTTGCAACTGTTTATACTACCCTTAAGATCCTCAAGGAAATAGGGCTTGTGCAGGAGCTGAATATGCCGCAGCAGCAGAACAGGTTCGATCCTAACATGAGCCCGCACGCTCATTTGATCTGCCTGCAATGTGGAGAGGTATCAGACTGGATGGACCCCATCATCCCTGAACTGGTGGACAGGATCTCCAGGGACACAGGCTCCATGGTCAGCGGTTCAAGCCTGAACATGAATATTGTGTGCAGGAATTGCCAGATCAAAAGCAAGTCCATCGGCCTTTAGATATCCTTTCTCAGCGGTGTAATCTCTAATAACATTGCCTGCATCGTCCTATCACACTATTCCACCTGCCCACAATTAAAAGGCTATCCTGACAACTTCTCTCTGAATAAGAAGTAACAGCCATGCATGTATCACAACAAGTGCTCCGAGGTGTGTACTTAAGGCAGGTTAACATAGGATAAGCACAGGACCTTGTATCCTACAGAAGATTGTTAATAAAAAAAGCCACCCGGGACGCATCCCGGGTCTTCATTTCTAATCCGGCCCTCAGAGCGAGTGCCAGGTATCGTTAACTACGCTTACGGTCCAAAGGTCGGGTCAGGAATGCCTACAACAGCGTGTGCGATGACATAGACCTCGCTGCCGTCAAACGGACCATTATTGGTGTACTGTCCTGGTGCAACTGTAGGATTACCTCTGCGGTCTGTCGGGAACTTAGCATAATCTGCATAGACGTGGGTTTCCTTCAGGAGGTAACCATCATCCACATTGTAGTCTACAGTCACGTAGCCATCAGCACCATAAGTCACAGTCACATTACCGACCAGTGTACCCTTGCTGGTGTCGCACTGTCCGGCAGCGGCCCAGAGATCCCACTCATAGGTACCTGGAGAAATCTGGTTCGTCCAGCCCCAGTTACTGAAACCTTCTGAAATGAAGCAGGTCTCATTATCGTCTGCCATGGCATAAGCCGTCTCGTAGTCATAGCACTGGACATTGACCTTGAGCGTGGCACTGTCAGACTGTTCGGTCTCAACTATAGTGGCAGTGTTGTCATAGATGAAATCGCCACAGCCATCCGCGCCATAGTCAGCCCATGCAAAGGATTTGTCGTATGTGGATGTCATGTTGTTCGGAGCAGTAACGCTGCCCAGATCCACTTCACCAAAGAGGTCGCTTACATCAGTGACGTTAACGGTTTCAAAGAACACATTGTCCGGACCACCCCAGACAACCTCGACTGAATCGTTTGCTGTTGAGTTGAACTCGTTCCATCCATAGAATGTCGTGACAGTCACATTATTGTAGCCTCCTATCGTGCCATTGACATCCTCAGAGTAGCTGCATGTCAGATTCTGGCCTGCAGGGAGGGTGTATGGGAAGGTCACACCACATTCGACGTCAACCGGCGTGCCGGCAAGCTCATCCACAATACTGGTAATGTTAACGTCAACATTACAATCGTTGGATATGGTAATCGTACCTGAGACTTTATGGTCGCTGTCCTCAGAGCCAGTGTAGTTCACGTTCACGGTCCAGGTGGCGTTCTCATCACCAGTGCCGTCAGTGTAGAGCCAGACCTTGGGAACTCCATCTTCAAATTCATTATTTTCAGTAGTAACGGACTTGTCGATGGACCAGTTGTGGGTAAGGTTGTAGGAAGTATCTACTGTCTTTTCAACCGTGATCAGCGGCTGGACGTTGACCTTGAGCGTGGCATTTGCATACTCTCCCGTCTCAACTATAGTGGCAGTGTTGTTGTAGGTGTAATCACCACACTTGTTCTTGCCGTAATCATCCCAGGCAAACTCCGAGGTATTTGTGAATGTCATGTTGTTCGGAGCAGTGACTGTGCCCAGATTCACTTCACCAAAGAGGTCGCTTTCATCAGTGACGTTAACAGTTTCAAAGAACACATTGTCCGGACCACCCCATTCAATAGGCTCTGGCAAGGAAGTATATGTTAGATTCTGCACATCCCGTGTCTCATTGAAAGTCGTTACAGTCACATTATTGTAGCCTCCTATCATGCCACTGACATCCTCAGAGTAGCTGCATGTCAGATTCTGGCCTGCAGGGAGGGTGTATGGGAAGGTCACACCACATTCGACGTCAATCGGCGTGCCGGCAAGTTCATCCACCACACTGGTGATATTAGCAGGTACATTGCCTTGGTTCTCGATAGTTATCACGCCTGAGACTTTATGGTCGCTGTCCCCAGAGCCAGTGTAATTCACGTTCACGGTCCAGGTAGCGTTTTCATTGCCTCTGCCGTCATTGTAGAGCCAGATCTTGGGGAAGCCATCGTGCTCGTATTCATAATATGTATCAACTGACTTGTCGATTGACCAGAAATGAGTACGGTTATAGGAAGTAACAACGGTCTTTGTTACCTGAAGGGTCTCCTGCAGCTCGCCACCGTTCTCGTCACTGTAGCAGAATGTGGCGTGGCTGATTTCTTTATCTGCAGGTGCTACGAGTCCGGTATCACTATATGCGCCACTATAATAATATACATAGGCGGCTGTTCCGGCCTTTACAATTACTGCACACACTGGTTCCGATGAAGACCAGTTAAAGGTTTTATCATCGCTTCCAGAGATGGTAATTACACCGTAATCGCCATCATTGCCTTGACCCCATTCTATCTTATAGGCAGAACCGTCCTCGCATCCTTCTGCCTGCTCGCATTCAACTTCAGCGTCACCAGATGTCCAAGGATCGATCAATATAGGATCAACACTTGCCGCCGTTGCCATCCCTGCTGAAAGACAAACAGCTATCAGTATTGCAAGCCAACCTGCTTGCTTTAATTTTATCATCTTTATCCCCCATTATCAAGTAAATTACTCTATGAGCAATACTAATTACCACAATCAAACAAAAAAATACCAGACCAGTATTTTTTGGATGATACTGGAAAGAAATGCTATTAGTATGTAGACTAATAACCCCAAATAATAATGATATGTAAAACTACATAAGCATTGTCATGTTTTTTAACAAGTGATTATTATTATAATGCTGATGCTATACTATTTTACAAAGTAAGTTCAGCACATCCACCTCATACCCTATGGAAAAAATCAGCATGATCTGACAGGATGTTGTGGCTAGACCTGAAGACATGACCTTATTTAAAAACGGAAACATCGGACCAGGCATGAAACCCCATCACACACTTTCCTCCAGCCCCAGTGCCTGCATCACCATGTGATATTCATCCACCGGCATCCGTGAGTAAAAAGCCCTCTTGATAACCTCGCTGAGAGAGGGGTGGATGTCCATTGCATACATTATCGGGGTTGCATCCTGCTCCGGGGTGTACATGAGAGGAATGATCTCATGGATGAGCACGGATGCGTGTGGCCCTATAATATGGGCGCCCAGGATCTTTTGAGTTGGCCCTTCAAGGATGACCTTCACAAACTCATCCTGCAGGCCCATTGCCTTTCCCTTGCCTGTGTCCTCAAAACGGTAGAAGCCAATGACAAGGCTATCCTTCCCGTACATTTCCGTGGCTGCAAGCTCACTCATTCCCACACCGGCTATTTCAGGATAGCTGAAGACGGCATGGGGAACGGCGTGGT
Organism: Methanolobus sp.; assembly: GCA_030154025.1. GTDB lineage: Archaea > Halobacteriota > Methanosarcinia > Methanosarcinales > Methanosarcinaceae > Methanolobus. Next base: position 1,534 of record JASKKT010000040.1, on the reverse strand, counting down.
AATCAGCTTTGGCCTGCCTGCCCAGGATCGCATTGTAGTAGACCACTGTGGACTCGTGGTTTGCGACGTGCTTGAAGAGATACTTTCCGGTGGCATCCCCAAAGGCCCACACGTTCTTCTGTGAGCTTTCCAGATTCTCATTGACCTTTATCCAGCCAAGGGCGTCTGTCTCTATTCCCCCGAGACCGGGATTCAGGAGAGCGTTATTGGGAGAGCGGCCTGTGGCTACCAGGATCCCGGTGGCTGCGATGGTCCTCTCCTCGCCTGTCCTGCGATCCCTGACAAGGACCTTTTTACCCTCGGGAGAGGCAGAGACTTCAAGCACCTCATGGCCTGTGAGTATCTCCATGTGCTCAGACATCATGCGTTTTGCAAGAACGGATATCTCAGGCTCCTCATCTGGAATGAAGTAAGGGTTCCTTCCTATTATCGTGACATTTGAACCCATGGCCGAGAAGAAGTGGCCGTATTCGGCGGCGATGTAGCCACCTCCTATTATTGCGAGACTTGCGGGAAGTTCTTCCATTGATAGAACCGTGTCGCTGGTAAGGTAACCAGCTTCCTCAAGACCTTTGACCGGGGGTATCGATGGTTTTGAGCCTGTGCTCAGGAAGATCATTTTTGATTTAATGATCTCATCACCGACTTCCAGGGTGTAGGGTGAAACGAAGCTGGCTGTCGCGTTATAGTAATCTATCCTTTTGTTATGGGTAAGACTGTGCCGTACATTGTCAATGTCCTGGGATATGATGCTCCTCATCCTGTCCATCACGGCCCTGAAGTTTATGTTCTCGATACTCACGTTGATGCCAAAATTCCCGGCAGTCCCTATATCCCTTACCAGCTCTGCCGGATAGAGGAGCAGCTTGGATGGAATACAGCCCCTGGTAAGGCAGATGCCGCCAGGTTCATCTTTATCAATGACGGCAATCCTCATATCAGGATCAGCGTCCAGCATAGAATAAAGATAGTTGGTTCCTGAGCCTGTACCGATGATAATGAGATCGTATTCTTTCATTTGGGTGCCCCACAAGTGAACAAGTATGTATGTTTGTTTTTACTCTGTCCAAGCATTTATTAGTTCCTTATTCAGGGTAAAATGGTTTATTAGACTACATTAAAGCGGAAAAAGAAGAAAGATGTAAAAAAAGTAAAAAGGGCCCATAGACCCCTTTACTTTTGAACGAGAGAGAAGCATGTGAATAGAGGGAGGGATCGTATAAAGATGCTTTTGAATATACACGAGAGAATATACAACTGAATGGATAAAAAGGTGAAACTGTTATCAAGAAGCCATTGCCCAGAAACTGGAAAATATACGCACGCAAAGAATCGGTTTTACAACATGCACTAACACACTTAGAAAAAGTAACACATCTCACCAGCCACACACATCCTTCGGTGCTGGTGCATTGGTCATTCAGAAAAGAGGGAATATTAAGTGTAAGTGAGCTGGCAGCGATCCGTAGTTCCCGAAGACTCGCGTACTTCAGTACAATAAGGAACGCTGGCGGACTTGTCTGCTGTGTTCGGG
>JASKKT010000039.1 GCA_030154025.1 Methanolobus sp. | reverse complement strand
CCTGCATACACGAGATTATGTGCAACAGTACCATCAGTAATTGAAATGACCACCTGCTTGACATCTACAGGCGCACTTCCGACGTTAAGACCAACAGACAACTTGAGCAGGTCTATTGTTTCGGAGAGAGCAGTAGCATTACCATCTGCTTTTGCACGTATGCCTTCGATGTTCTTGATCATCAGGTTGGATGATACTTCCTGGGTTGACTGCTTACCGGTCTGCTGGGCTTTCTGCTGCAGGATACCAGATGTCTGGATCAATACGGCTGCTGCGACAGCAGCGACGAGCACCATGGCGATGAATATAATAAGGGTACCGATACCCACCTGGGCCCGAGTATTTTTACTCATTGAGAGTGTTCTGTTTGCTTTCATGTACAATCCTCCTATTATCCAGATTATTGGATGTCATTATTATATAATTAATTAATATATATAATGTTTGGTTGGAAATGTCAAACTGCAAACTAGACACAATTACACAACACAAATATATAAATAGATATAATTAAATCAATAATAAGACTAAAATGTATGCAGGACTGCTCTTGAACAGCACCATATGCTTTGCCATCGGCCTATCGTCCCTTGCGTTTGCCTGGGTGCTTTTAGCAAAAAATGAACAGAACAGGGAGAACAGCAGGCCAGCCCTTTTCTCGCTTGTGGTCTTCTGGACACTGGTGGGACTTACCTACCTCCCCACATCCGTGAGGATGATGGCAGCATATATGGGGAACATGGAACTTGATGCCATACTCTATTTCATAGCTGCAGTCCCCTTTGCTTTTGTTTCGGTGCCCATGGTGTTTTTCATCATTTACATAATAACAGGCAGTAAAAAGACAGGAGAGTATCTTGCACTGGTGTTCACCATCCTCGGAGGGGCATATCTGGCATTCCTGTATGACAGTGGCATCGTGGGCCCGGAAGTTAGTGAGTGGGCGTCCCTGTTCAGCATAAACAGCGATCTTGCGGTCCATATATACCTAATGGGCCTATTCGTTATACCCACTTCCATGATACTTGGGCTCCTGCTACTCATTCTGCTGCAGAGGGTACCAAGGAGAATACGCTACAGGACAGTCCTGCCGCTGGTTGCCATATCCTTTGTCTTTGATTTCATGCTGACAGATATGATAGCCATCCTTGATTTCATGCAGGTCTTCTCCCGCTTGTTCGTCCTTATCGGGACCGTACTGGCATATCTGGCATACTTCCCGCCGCTGACAGTACAGGAGAAGCTCGGCATCCAGGAATATAATACAGGAACATATGTTTTTGACAGCATCGAGGCAGAACTTGATTCCATATCGCTGGACAACGCCGGCCAGTCACAATGAGCCGCACTTCGCTTATAATCTGCAGCAGATGTTGCCCTTTCTCGAGCAACTGAAGTGTCCGTAAAAGCAGTTTTTGGTATCCTTTCACCAACAGAGATAAATAGAATAAATATTATGTACTTTTTTGTACATTATAGAACATGTGTGGTTATTAGATGCATTCTGTTATCCAGGAAATAGTCAGGTCAACTGAAGAAAGAATCAGGCAAATAGAAGATCCACAGGAACACAAACAACCGCCCCTTGAAAAAAGAGATATCTTTGAGATGATCATCAGGAAAAAAGCGGAGGGAAAAGTGGCTGTGATAGCCGAAGTCAAACCCTCCTCACCGCGAAGGAAACTGCGGGACATACTTCCTGCGGATGCTGCACTCATATCCAGGCAAATGGAAGATGCCGGTGCTGCGGCAATATCCGTGCTGACTGAACCCCATTTCTTTAAAGGGTCCCTGGAAAACCTGTCGGCAGTAAGGAAAAATGTTGCTCTTCCGGTCCTGCGTAAGGATTTCATAATCAGTGAGAAACAGATCGATGAGGTCGAGGCTGACATGATGCTGCTGATCGTCAGCGTCCTTGGAGGATCTGCCGGAGAGCTGGTCCGCTTAGTGCAGAGCAGAGGAATCGAGCCGCTGGTTGAGGTGCACAATGAGGAAGAGCTAGATATTGCACTTTCAACGAATGCCCGCCTGATAGGTATCAATAACAGGGACCTGAAAACACTTGAGACTGACCTTGAAGTTACCTTACGCCTGGCACCAGTTGTACGTAAGTATGATAAAGAGAACGGAACAAGGCACATCATTATCAGTGAAAGTGGGATCGGTAATGCCAGCGATGTACGCAGAGTGATAGCTGCCGGAGCTGAAGGGATACTTGTCGGTACATCCATAATAGAAAGCGGCGACATATATGCAAGAACAAAGGAACTTGTTGAAGCACTTGACTGATATTCGTTCCAAGATAGCGATATGACAGAGGTTTTGCAATGAAAAGATCAATGTATGGCAAATACGGCGGACAGTTTGTCCCCGAAGTGCTGATGCCGGCACTTAACGAGCTGGAAGAGGCATATGAGAGATACAGGGATGACCCCCGTTTCCTTGAAGAGCTTGCATATTACATGAAGGAATTTGCCGGCAGGGAGACTCCCCTGTACTTTGCCCGGAACCTCAGTAAGAAGTACGGGACAAAGATATACCTAAAGAGAGAGGATCTTGTTCACGGGGGAGCACACAAGCTTAACAACACCATAGGCCAGGCACTCCTGGCAAAGTACATGGGAAAGAAGAGGCTCATCGCAGAAACCGGGGCAGGGCAGCACGGGACTGCAACTGCCATGGTGGGTGCTAACATGGGATTCGAGACAGAGGTCTACATGGGTGCAAAAGATGTGCAGAGACAGCACATGAATGTCTATCGCATGCAGCTCATGGGAACTGTCGTACATTCCGTCCAGTCAGGCTCAAAGACCCTCAAGGATGCCATCAATGAAGCATTGCGTGACTGGGTGACAAATGTGGGGAATACGCATTACCTTATAGGCTCGGTCGTGGGACCACACCCCTATCCAATGATCGTGCGGGATTTCCAGAGCGTTATCGGAAACGAGGTAAAAGCTCAGATAATGGAGAAAGAGGGACGTTATCCTGACTCCATTGTAGCATGTGCAGGTGGCGGAAGCAACGCCATGGGCATCTTCCATCCATTTGTAGGGGACAAGGAAGTTAAACTGTTCCCAGTGGAAGCAGGAGGCTGCGGCCTGAAGAATACAGAAAAAGAGGCACTGCACTCGGCTTCACTCTGTGTTGGCGAGGACGGGATACTGCAGGGTGCACACACCAGGGTATTGCAGGACAGATACGGGCAGATACTTGAGTCAAGCTCGGTCTCCGCCGGACTGGACTATTCCGGGGTGGGGCCCGAACTTGCACATCTTGCCGATATAGGAAGGATCAAGCCCTGTAACGTTAACGATGAGGAGGCCCTGGAGGCATTCTATGAACTGAGCAGGACGGAAGGTATAATACCGGCACTTGAGTCCTCGCATGCCATCGCCTATGTGATGAAGATGGCACAGAGCGGAGAGCTTGGAGACCTTGTCGTAGTAAGCCTTTCCGGAAGAGGGGACAAGGACCTTGAGACAGTTTTCAGCTTAAAGGAAAAAGAGAACAGGAGGGTTTGCCAATGATGATCCAGGAGAAGTTTGAACTGCTTGAGAAAAACAAAGAGAAGGCCCTTATCGCATATGTGTGCGCCGGTGACCCTGATGCCGGGACTACGAAGGATATAGTCTGTGCGCTTGTGAGAGGAGGAGCGGACATCGTAGAGCTTGGATTGCCCTTCTCTGACCCTGTGGCTGACGGACCTACTATCCAGGCTGCTTCCCATCGTGCCCTTGATGCCGGAATGAACCCTGACAGGTATTTCGAGCTTATCGCATCCATGGATGCCGGCGTGCCCTTGGTGTGCATGACATACTATAACCTTATTTACAAAAGAGGGCTGGAAAAGTTTGCCACTGACTGCGCCAAATCCGGGATATCAGGCATCATAGTACCGGACCTGCCTGCAGAGGAGGCAGATGACCTTCACACTGCATGCAGGAAGCATGGCATTGATCTTATCTTTCTGGTCACACCTGTGACAAACGAAGAAAGAATGAAAAAGATACTTGGCAGGACATCAGGTTTTGTATACATAGTTTCCCGGCTTGGTGTCACAGGAGCTAGGGCAGATGTCGCTCAGTCCACAAAAGAGATACTCTCCAGAGTGCAAACGGATGTGCCAAAGGCAGTGGGCTTTGGGATATCTGACAGGCAGCAGGCTGCTGAAGTATTGGCTGCGGGTGCCGATGCTGTTATAGTGGGTTCTGCGTTCGTAAATATTGTTGCCTCAGGAGAGAACGTTAACGAAAAAATCGAGGTTCTTGCAAGGGAACTAAAAAGTGCCTGCAAAGAGAAACGAGGCTGAGAAAAGACCAGTAGAATGAGTGCTGAATGAAGGATGTATCCTTCACTCAGCAAACAGCTGGTCGACGAACCACCGGGGATCGAACTTCTGAAGGTCGTCGTAACCCTGCCCCATACCTAAGAAAAGAATGGGCTTGCATGTGATATAGGCGATGGAGATGGCTGCGCCACCCTTGGCATCGGCGTCCGTCTTGGTGAGTATGGAACCGCTGAGGGGTACCGCATCATTGAACTGTGACGCCCTTTCCACTGCATCATTACCTGCCACTGCCTCGTCAACGAATATCAAAAGGTCCGGAGCGCTGACACGGCAGACCTTCTTGAGCTGCTCCATAAGATTGATATTGGTGTGCATACGCCCTGCAGTATCCGAGAGCACTACATCGACCTTGTTTGCCCTGGCGTGCTGCATGGCATCATAGACAACAGCTGCCGGATCACCCTGTTCCTGGTGCTTGATAACCTTTACGCCCAGTTTCTTTCCATGGATGGCAATCTGGTCTATAGCACCTGCCCTGAAAGTATCACCTGCGGCCAGGACTACCGAATAACCCTGATCCGTGAGACGTTTTGCAAGCTTTGCTATGGAAGTGGTCTTGCCTGTGCCGTTAATCCCTACAAAGACAATATGCACCGGTTTTTTGGCATTGCGCACATATTCATCAAAATCGAACACATTGGCACTCATCACATCGTAGATAGCTTTCTTGAGGGCGTTCTCCACTATCTCGCCAGTATCCTTGCCTATGCGACGGCGTGTACCCACCAGCTGGCCCCTGACCGAATCAACAATAGCCTCGGACACTGAAAGGGCTATGTCGCTTTCAAGAAGCGCCATCTGGAGATCCCAGAGAGGGTCTTCCAGATCATCCTCTTCCAGGATGAACTCCCTTTCCATGACAAAGGCCTTTGCCTTCTGTGCAAAGCCTATCTTCTTTACCTTCTCTGCAGCAGCCTTTGCCTGCTCCGGCTGTACCGTTGCCTGCACAGGCACTTCTGCCTTGGGTTCCTCTTTTGTCTGCTCTTTCTTTGAACCGGGCCAGCCAAAGGAGAATCGCTTTTTCTCAGCTTCCTTCTTCTCAGACTCTTTTTTCTGCGGCTCTGTCAGGAGAGCTTCTTCTTCCTCGGGCTCAGGCCTTTGCTTCTCTGCTTCTTCCCGTGGAGCTTCAGCCCCTGTCTCCGGAGCTTCAGTCACTGCAGCCGGTACCTGAAGAACTTCTGCTTCCTCTTCCTCGATGACCTCAGGCTCTTCCGCAGGCTCCACTTCTACTGCCTTCTCATCGATCTTAGTGCCGACCTTATCCTTGAAACTGCTGAGTTTCGACTTGAGCTTATTGAACACTTACTTCAACCCGTAAATAAAAAAAGAAAATTATCTTGGAACCTGTGCCTGCTCCTGAGCCTGCTGCTGCCTGGAGATGAAAGCCTCGATAGCCTGCATCTGCTGGCCTATCTTTGACAGGGAGGCAGACATGTTCTCAAATGCCTTTTCAAGCCTTTCCTTACGGTGCTCCATGATCTCCTTTGCCTCACTGAGAGAACGCTCAACGCTTATGCCTGCACCGATATCAACAACTATATTGTCAACGCGCGCGATATTAGCATATACAAATGAGCCGGAGCCTATGGGGAACATCATCTCGGTGCCTTCTTTGATGTTAGAGAGCTCTTCGATGGTATTCAGGGCCTTTGCACTGTCATCGGCAGACATCCTTATCATGGTCATCTGCTGCTGGAGGAGCTCGGCGCGTTTCTGGAGCTCACGGTGCTGCATCACTAATGCCCGGGGGTCCTGCTCATTCACACCAGACATGAATTATGCCTCTTTTATGCTCTCTATCTTGACGAAGTTTCTCTTAATGCCGTGTTTGCTTCCGAATAAGGAGTACACTTTGTCAAGAGCGTTCTTCTCATTCTGGCTTTCCACTTTCTTTGTGAATTTCTCCCATTCAACACCTGCTTTAAAAGTACCTTTGACCTGGAAATTCTTCATATGAAATCACCTTTAGTATCCATTATTATCTGATCAGAAACCCAGCGCGTCCTCTATCCTTCCCAGCTCGTGACCGGAGGTCTGCGAGCCCGCAACATAACCCTTGGAATTTGCGATCAGGCCAGAGCCCACCATCTGTGTGCCGAAATTACTGGTGCCGATATCCACCGGAAGCTCAAAGAGCTCCTCAAGCAGTGCCAGTTCATCGGCTGTGGTCCTTGGGTGCACGAGCAGGCCCTTGTTGGTTGCAACACCTGCCATTCCCACGGTCCTGATGCCGCCTATGGTACCCCTGCGAACATCCACCTTCAGGGACTCTGCAATTACCTCTATTGCCCTGTCGGGCATTTCAGGATGTACCAGTGCGGCCGTATCGTTCAAGAGTACTATATTGCCTATTGCGTTAAGTTTGCTGGGTACGTAATGTACCGGAAGTCCAATCTCATCAGAGCCCTTTACGGTAGCGTGACTCGCTACTAGCAGGCCATTGGAATTACCCCTGCAGAGGGAGCCGACTACAATACTGCCGTTGACAAGTGTCTCGAAAGCGCGGACTCCCAGGAGATATTCAAGTTTACTGCAAGCATTATTCCCCGTACCGGAAGGTACAAGTGCGATATCCTCTGTGCAGGTTGAAAAAGCCCCTATGATGGGGCTCTCATTGATATTCAATGTGCGAATCATTATCTACCGCGTTATCTGTGAGATGGTCCTGCGCTTATGCGAGTTCCGCCTGTACTTCCCCATCCTCGAACTTTGCAGCTCTTACACGAATGGAGAGAGGTGGCTTCCCGTTGCCGCGTGACCAGACCTTCTCATTGATGGTCTTGTCAAGTTTTACCATTCCGGGTTCGGCCTTCATGTGCTTTGTAAGGTATTCCCTTATGACACTGACAGCCCTGTCTGACCTCTTCCACCTTGGTACTGTTTTTACTGAGCGGAGAGGGATAGTATATATCTGTTCTTTAACTGCGTCGTCTGCCATGATCATCACCTGCTTACTTCACATCAAGACTGCTTCTTCTCCAGTTCCTTCTCTTGGGGTGGCCCACGACCTTCCTGTTGGTCTTGACGATGACCCACACGGGAACCCTGTGGTTCTGCCTGTGTGCCTTGGCCAGCCTCATCTTCTGTCCTTTGCTTTTTTGGCTCACTTGTCTCACCTGTGTATAATTGTAAATATCATTCTGGATAATATTGTAAATACTGATCGGGGTTTCAATCTATAATAAGATTATTCTATAAATCCTTAATCATGTATACAGATAGTCTTAACCTCTTTACCGGGCACCTTTTTTCGTTCAATCACATGCGATTGGATATGCGAGGGGAACAGTTCATTTATTCTCTGTGCACCAGCCCTTATCCTGATGAACTCCCTGAGTTCGGTTTCGTAATCCGCCTTGATCACGTTCTCGCTCCGGCCTTCATCTATGACAAAGTGCTGCTTCACCAGCTCATTGACCGCACTGCGCCCGAAACCTTTGAGGGGTGACATGTAACTGACCCCATACCGGTCCTCGATACTCCTTATCCGGGAGATATCCGGCACAGGCACGCGATCATCACGCCGGATCCCGTCTGCAATGAAGCGGACATCCGCATCAGAGGCCAGATATTCCATAGCCGCCAGATGGATGTGGTTTATCGCACTTCTCGGGAACCCTTCCCTTAGGATCATCCCATAAGCGTTTTCAAGCACCTGCATGTCAAGCCTTGCAACCCTGTGTGGGAATCCCAGCTTCTCAGCAGTTTCCCTTGCAACATCCCCGACAGGGAGTAAGGAGAAACTGCATGTGACCAGTTCAACTTCAAAGAACGGTTCCAGCAGGATAGCTGCAAGGGAACTGTCCTTTCCTCCGCTGAACAGTACTGAGACCCGCATTGGATCGGCTCACATGCGCTTTATTGTCGGCTCACGCTTCTGGGGTTGCAACTGGACCAGGAGCTGCTTAAGCTTCTCGTCATCGATCTTGGACTGGATCCTGCCGTTCTGGGCAAGCATTATCAGTTGGGACTCGAGCTGTTCCACCATCTCTTTACGCGACATCTTTAATGTCGTCAGGCGCTCACGTGCCTCAGGCGTAAGGATCTGGCGAAGCAGAGCCTGTTTTTTTGCCTCCATATCAGCACGTGCCTGCTCCTGCTGCATCGCCGCCTGCATGTCGCCGGGGGCCACCTGCTGCTGGGAAGCCTGCTGCTGTTGAAGTTGTTCAAGCCTTCTTCTTCTTATCTCTTCAAGATCATCCGCCATATAACTCACCTCGGTATAAAGAGATGTTATCACTATATCCTTATAGCATTATTGAACAGGTGTTCCGGCCTTAGTATTTTGCAAGGCCCGGGATCTTCTCCACGAGTTCCTTCTTGACCTCGTATGCGGCATTGTCCATGAAGGACTGGCCCTGGGGGGACACTGAGCGACCGCTCTTGAGGGTCTTTACGAAACCTGCAGCCTCAAGCTGCTGCAGGGCCTCTCTTGCGATGGAGCCACTGCCCTTCACCTTGTGGTTGGGGCTTGAGCCCATGTTCTTGTTGCCGCCATATACAGAGCGGAGCCTCTCCACGCCGATGGGGCCCTGGGTATATACTGTCCTCAGGACCGCGGCACAGCGTGTGTACCACCATTCTCTGTCAGTCGGAGGCAACTCCTTGTGTAAGCCTGTCTTCACGTATGGGGCCCACTCCGGCGGGTTAACCTTGTCATTCTCTTTAAGCTTCTCTGCTACCTTAGCGATTAGCGCGGCTGCAGGAACATCATATGCAGTTGTCATATTATTCTCCTAAATACTTGGTAAATATCCGTTCCGGACTCAAGGGAACAGATGTTTTGTTCGTGCTGGAGTTTGTTGTGTAAACTCTTGAGTAGTATATACGCTTTTCGGCAGATATTCGGGGAGCAGGCCATTTATCCGGCCCTGACAGTAAGATCACCCCGGGATTACCTGCTTATTTCCTGAATGTCTGCTCCCTGGCAGGTCCTACGGAAACATACCTTATCGGAACGCCCATCTTCTTTTCAAGGTAAAGTATGTAATTCTGTGCATTCTCAGGAAGATCAGAAAAACTCCTGACGCCTGTCAGGTCGCTCTCCCAACCGGGAAGATCCTCATACACCGGCCTGCATCCTGCAAGCTCGGCAGTTCCTTCCGGAGGGTAATCTATGATCCGCCCGTCAAGCTCGTAGGCTACACACACCCTTACCGGGTCAAGCTGAGAGAGCACATCCAGCTTTGTGAGTGCCAGGGAAGTATAGCCGTTGAGATAGATAGCCTTCCTGAGCAACGGAAGATCGAACCATCCGCAGCGTCTTGCCCTGCCGGTGGTGGTACCGAACTCCCTGCCCACCTGCTGGATCTGCCTGCCTGCCTCATCCGTAAGCTCGGTTGGCAGAGGTCCTTCTCCCACGCGGGTTATGTAAGCTTTCACAATACCTAGTACCTCCGTGACCTTAGTGGGACCTACACCCAGATTAGCACATGCAGAACCTGCCACAGTGCTTGAGGATGTAACGAACTTCTGTGTGCCATGGATGACATCAAGGTGTGTGCCCTGGGCGCCTTCGGCAAGTACGTTCCTGCCATCTTCCAGCACCTTATTTATCTCGTAGGACACATCCGTAATATAGGGAGCAAGCCTGCGTCCCAGGTTCAGGTACTTATTAACAAGTTCTTCTCTTGTCACAATAGAGGGGTCGCCATCAAGCTCCCTTATGGAAGCCTCTTTTGAAGGAGCGATTTCGGAAAGCCTTTTCTTCAGCCTTTCCGGGTCCGCCAGGTCAGCCATGCGGATCTCATCCCTGGCTACCTTGTCAATATAAGCAAAACCAATACCTCGCTTGGTCGTACCGATCTTCTCTGTCCTCCTGGATTCCTTCAGACCGTCAAGCTCCACATGATAAGGCATGATGATACTGGTCTTGGCATCGACCCCGAGCTTTTCAGGGGTCAGCACAATACCACCCTCCGCCAGCATATCCATTTCCTGCGCAAGCACTTCCGGGTTAAGCACCGTGCCGGGGCCTATCAACACCCTGGAATCCAGCAGGAAACCGGAAGGAATAAGGTGAAGCTTGTAGACGTCCTCTCCCACCTTCACAGTGTGCCCCGCATTGTCCCCGCCCTGGAAGCGGACGACCAGGTCATAGTCCCCGGACATGAGGTCAACTATCTTTCCTTTACCTTCATCGCCAAACTGCGCACCTGTAATAATCGTGAACATGGATGCAGGATTAAGCCTGCTGGCTTAATAAAGTTTTGATTGCAGCTTATAGGTCCTCGTCAAAGACCACCATGCGAGTACCCTCATCAAAACTTGCCGAACTGCCCGCCTTATAGCACCTCAGGGTCCTGGCTATCCTCATATCTATAAGGGTATCGATCAGCTTCTCAGCCAGGCTCAGGGTGACATTGAACTCTGACTGGAGCATGTATATGGCATCGGGCCTTTTGATGGAGAAATTGCAAAAGGCTGACTTCTTATCCGATGTGCAGGAAGAATAGCCCTCACACCGGGCAACACGGGAACTGTTCTTAAAATGGATAGCGAGCCCCTGCCATGAATGGACATTATGCATGCCTTTAATACCATATATATTGGATTTCGTGCGCTCTTTGGAGCCAATCATAATACGTAATGGACCTTTATTTTATAATTATTTTTGGTATAAAATTTGATGCCATTAGAAGTTGCTGCCATTATATAAAAAAGGAATAGAACACACTGAAAGGCTCGGTATGGAACGGATACAGATAGTAGATACTGCCCGCCGCCAGATCATCCAGCATCAGATGCGATACAAAGCCTGCGCCTGCAAATAATCCCACGGACATGGCTTTTGCCTTTTCCCTGCAAATCAGATAAACCAGTGTCACGGCGAAGAAGAATACCATCAGGCCAAAGAGCAGGGAGTGCGTTGGTATCGGACCGATCGTCACATGTTTGAGATTCCCGTGAATGAAAAAATTCCACAGTGCGGGGACGTCCGGGAAAAGAGATCCAAGGTTTCCTGCGGCAAACAGAAGTCCCAGATGCTTTACATCGCTCAGCTGTACCACCGTACCTTTGAAGCGCATCACTGCTATCCCAAGCACGCCGGCCAGGAGAGTGCAGAACGTGAAAAAGAGGAGATGACCCGGTGGATATGGCATGGCATCTACACATCCTTAGATCCATGACAGCCCAGAAGATCTTTCATGGCCCGGCTCCATCACAGCATTACAAGTGGCAGTAGTACGAACAGCACTATGTTGGCAATACCATGAGCCACTGCGACCAGAGGCAGGCTCCGTGTCCTCTGGAACAGGTATCCCAGAGCTATACCAACTGCAAAAATATAGGCCATCTCGGTGACCTCACCATAAATAGAGTGCATTACCCCAAAGAGAAGGCTTGCCGCAAGCAACCCTGGCGTCAAACCAAACAGCCCCTCAAGCTTGGTCTGTATAAGGGACCTGAATATGAGCTCCTCTATTAACCCGACATACAGGAAAACCACACTGGCAAACACCAGGATGAACGGGTCGGACAGACCGGGTATCAGATAGTTAGAACCCAGTATAAGGTACTCACCCGCACCCAGCAGAGCACCCAGAACAATACCAAGAAGAATATATGCTGCGAGTCTTTCATACACAATCCCAAGCTGCACGTCGCTCAGTCCCTGATGCCTTATCATCAGGAAGATGGGAATCAGCATGGGTATATACACAACTACGAAAAGCAGCAACGATGCCTCCGAGATCGGCATTGATACATTGACCAGTCTGAGAAGAGGCAGAAGCATCAATGCCTGGAGAGCGTACACTGTCTCGCGGTCCCTGATAATGGATAAAAGGAGAGGGATGCTTATAAGCAACAGGAAATGCAGGGAAATACCACCTTTGACATTCCCGGAAAAGAGAAGCAGCTCAGCGAGTATGATGGTCAGGACAAAAAACCCGACTGTCCTTCCTGAAGACAGCGATTGTGGAAAGCTCAGCCTGTAAAGGTTGCCCTGCCCATAGCCATCATCATCCGGCTGAAGATTTATTCTTTTCCAATTAAGGCTTTTCTGCTTTTTTGTAAATGCGTCTGTATGATAAGAGTCATCCTCATATTCCATTTTGACTCCCCCCCTTAATCATCCCCTGCCCTATCCTGCACATCCAGCCACAGGTGAAGTTCCCTGTAAGGTTCTGAAAGGTCTGCATCCCTGTAAAGAAGGAACTGCAATTTCATATCACTACCGGAAACGTCAGGTGTGAAGGATACTTCCCTTTCCCACCTCTCATCATTCCCCAGATGTATGTCCTCATCTGTAACCTGTAATGGAATGGGTCTTCCATCAAGCAGGATCTCCAGTCTGTAATCAACAGACCTTTCTTCCTGGTTCACTATACCCACTATTACGCTACCGCTGTCACCGATATTTAAGGTTGCCGGATATCCGCGTGAAGTCCCATCCGGCCCCAATAGGTAGAACTCAGTGAATCCTACCTTTGGCTTAGGGTTCTCAATAACGTATACAACAGTCACTGCCGAGATCAGCACAGCGAATACCAGGAATATTCTCAGCCCGGATTCAAGCCTCGAGTGCTTTCCTGAGAGAAAGTTCACAGGTGACAGATATACCGAGCCGAGGGAAGGTGAGAAGGCCATTCCCTCAGGCAGCCTGTAACGGCGTATGAATGCAACCGCACACATCACCAGTATCAGTGCAGAGATAGATATCATCAGGGGCCCGACATTCATGCCCCATGGGGTAGAAAGCAGACCATACCCGATAAAAGGTACAAGGGCAACACTCAGACCAATACTGTACGTGAGTCTTTCGGCACCTGAAATATCATCTTTCCCGGGAAAGAGAGCAGCCACCATTGCGTATCCCGGAAAGACCAGTACCATCACGATACCGAGAAGAACGCGCAACTCCATGATGTTCAGGAGAGGATGGAACACGAACAGATTCATGAGCAATACACCTGAAGCTACAAGGAGAAGATCATCAGGTACCCTACTTCTAACCATAATTAAACACCACTCCAATAAGCCAATAGGCATAAAGGCTTATAAAAATGTTTCAACCCGGAGAAGGAAACTCTGCTAAAATTACGGGGATAAGATAATATCAGATCGGAAATGGCCAGATCCATTTAACTTATTTAAGAATGAATGATCCTTACCATTCCATGACAGTAAGTGTTAAGTCTTTTAACTGAATATTAGAATTGGGATTTTAAATTAAGGGTTGAGTGTATAATAAAAGGGTTGAGTGTGTGATATGGAAATAGTTCTTACCCATCCAAGCGTACTTATAGACCTGTCTTCGGTCGAGAACTTAAGTATGTATAGCAATCTGGGATTATCAGAATATAGCAGCTTCGGGGTTGCTGCTTTTGTAGTATTGCTTGCCTCCAAGAAGATCCTGAAAGAATCAGACAGATGGAACCCGGATATAAGTTCCGCCCTGCAGATGGCCATTCTGCCGCTAATGATAGCATTCATTGCGATATTCGCCTTCAATGTCATGAGATTTGCCGGGCAATAAGCCGGTCATCTCCATCAAGCTGAAGGAAGGTACGTAAAAGCATGCCAGGGTGTGAAGCCTATAAAGTGGTACAAACATGAGTAAATCTTATCTGCTGGAATCTGTGAAAACAAGGACCACATGGAATATAGAAGATTTATTTACCAGTATGAGAGACCCTCTTTACAGGAACTCGGCCTTTCTTGTGCTGGGCAGACTGTTGAATGTAGGTGTAGGGTTCTTTTTCTGGCTGATTGCGGCCAGGTTGTATCAGACTGCAGAGGTCGGCGTCGCGACTGCCCTGATATCATCGGTGACGCTGATCATGTTCATAGCAAGCTTCGGTTTTAACTTCTCACTTATACGATTCATAAAGATAAGCGGGAAAGAGAGCGTACTTAACACATCTATATCTATTACCACCATAGCCGCCATGGTGGTAGGAGTGACATATCTGTTGCTGCTCGAGATCTTTTTTGAGAACAGTTCCCTCATCCAGGATACCTCCTACGGGATGTTTTTCTTGCTCACCGTGGTGATGCACTCAATATTCTTCATTACCGGAGAATCGTTCAAGGCACTCCGTGACACAAAGGACTATTTTATGCAGAACACTGTGCTCTCTGCAAGAGTGATACTACTGTTCCCACTTATGTTCCTTGGGAGTTTTGGTATATTTGGTGCTATTGGGATCACATACTTACTGGCAACAATCTATAGCGTGATCGTGCTGAGCAGGCGGGTGAAGCTTAATTTAAGGATCGACAGGGATTTCTTAAGCAAATCCTTCAGTTTCTCTTCTGGCAATTATATCTCGAACCTGCTCTATGAAAGCCCTTCATTACTGATGCCTCCGATAATACTGAGTCTCATAGGTAAACACGAAGCAGCTCTTTATTACATAGCCATGGCAGTGAGCAGCCTAATATGGATAGCACCGATGTCCCTGAGCGCTTCCCTCTTTATCGAGGGCAGCTACGGCGAAAACCTGAAGAAGAATGTCGCCAAATCAGGGAAAGCGATACTGATCGTACTTGTGCCCAGCATTATATTCATTTACGTGTTTGGCGGTTTCGTACTGGAGATATTTGGCCAGGACTACGTTGAAGCCCTGCCACTGCTGCATATACTTGTACTGTCAAGCTTCTTTGTGGCCCTGCATGACATGTTCATTCCCGTCCTGAATATAATGATGAGAGTGAGTAATCTGATAAAGCTCAACTTTGTAAGGTTTTGCCTTTTGCTTGGATTATCATATATATTCCTCCTGGATTACGGGATCATAGGATTCGGCTATGCATGGATGATAACTCATATCCTGCTTACTGTAATAACGCTCTGGCTCTCCAGAAAAGAGGGATGGATTTAAATTATTGGATGAAAATTTAATATGGGTTTAAAGTGGGTTGGTGTATGGGGAATATTACCAATAGATATGAGAAGACATATAGCGCCATCCTTTTAGGAAGCTGCGCACTTGCAATCTTAGGCGTATCGTTGCCATTGTTATTCGGACAGGGGAATCTGGCCATACTGGGCTCTTATTTGGCTGTCCCCATGATCCTGGCCCCGATACTCTACGTGAGACAGAAGAACAATACGGACTACTTCAGTGAGATAGACAGCAAATACTACTATCTGTTCCCGGCGGTCTTCTTCATATTGTTTACGATTTCGATAGCACTGCTTTACCTTAATGAGATCAGGCCTTACAGCTACTATGCGATCATCACCATAATGGCCACAGTGGTCCTGGCTCAGATCCTTTTCTTCCCGACTGCAAGAAGCAGGACCGTGCTTATACTCTTCCAGTCGAGTCTCCTACTGCTTGACATCATATGGGGAGTGAACCTGAACTACTTTTTCTCCATCGAGAGAACCGACTCATTCTTCCACTCATGGATGATCCAGATACTGGTGGAAGAAGGGACCATCAACGAGAACTTCAATCTGTACAGGAGTTTTCCTCTCTGGCACATCCTCTGCGCAGCGATCTACAAGATAACTGCCCTGGACACTACATTCTACAAGGCTATGTACCTGATAAACGGCGTCATCTTTGCAGCCATACCCCCCGGGACATATATCCTTGCAAGGAAATTGTTTACTGAAGAGAAGATAGCATTGCTTGCTGCACTTTTTGTATCCTTTTATCCTGACGTGCTCAAATACGGGATAGCTGCACTTGCAAGAAGCCCAATCTCGTTCCTAGGTATACTGCTTGTGATCACACTGCTCTACCACAGGAGCTTTGCTGCCACCTTGATGGCTATCGCATTGACAGTATCCATTATTGTCTTCCATACCGTATCCATTCCATTCGTGCTGGTGGTACTTGCAGTATTATACTTGCTCCAGAGGACATATGGTGCTATAAACGAACATAAGGCAGCAGACATCGATTACATGGCATTTGCAGTTGCTGCGATGTTAGCCTACTGGATGTATATTTCCCTGAACCTTTTCGAAACCCTTATAGGGAATATAATGGCCTCGGCCCCTGAGGAGATCACAGCGACTGGAGTGTTTCTTGCTCCTCTTAATGAGCTTTTCAACTACCTCCAATATTCACCGCTTCTCTTCTTCTTGCTCATCGGGACACTGGAAGCACTAAAGAAAGACCATATATCGCATACTGCAAAAGCCGTATGCATGGCAGCGTTACTGTTCACGATCTTCTCCTTTCCGGGTCCGAGCCTGCTCATTACCAAACTGGGAGGCAATTTCAATATTGACAGGTTCGGAGAATACGTGTTCTTCCTGATAGTCCTTGCCGTATCACTGGGTTTCTATACCATCTATGCCAGGTCCAAAAAGCCTCTTAAGAGCACCCTTATACTTATTTTCATGATACTGGTATTCCTTTCGGTGTCCAACGATTTCATCGCCTCGGACAACCCACTTGTCAAAAGGCCGTTTTACACGTTCTACCTTACAGAAGAAGAAGTAAGCGGGTTCGATCATGCCGGAAATACGTCGAGGGGATTTGTAATGTCAGATTTTGTCACATACAGGTATATGGAGACCACACCTTACAGAGAGAGAGGTCATATGCTGGAAGTGGACCCAAACAGTCTCATCTTCCTCAGGGGTGGGCCTTCGGACCTTATACTGATACGGAAAGGGGAACTTGAGGGAAGACCGCTGAGACTCCTTATCAGTGAGGAAGGGTTCATAAAAAGACCCAGCATGAGATCGGCGTTGGAATACTATTACTCCGACAATGAACAGTTATGGTCATCCCTTGAGGATTATAACAGGATATACGATTCAAGCAGCATTACAACTTACATATGAGAAAAAAAGAAGGATGAATGGAAATAACAGATCAGAAGGTAATGATACTATGTCAAAGATAATGGTTTTTGCCTGGGTCTGCATAATCTTATAACGGATTAAAATTAAGATAGTGTGTGGTTAAATGTGCGGGGTTACGGGATTTAATCGGAAAAATGAGCGGCTGCTACATAAAATGGGTGAAGCTATCAGGCATAGAGGGAAGGATAGTGAAGAGATATATGCAGATGAGAGCGTCTCACTGGGACACAGAAAGCTGCCTTAGCGGAGGAATCGATTCCTCATCGATAGTCGTGACAATGAGAAAAGTAGACCCGATGCCCGCATAAAGACATTCTTCCTGAGATTCCCGGACCTGAAGATCGATGAGACCGCTTACCAGAAGGAGATAAGCGAAATGGTCAGCTCGGCCAGCCATGCTGTGACCCCCGAGCCTTCCGAGCTTATGCGGGACCTCGAGGACCTGTTCATGACCCAGGAGGAACCCTTCAGCGGGACAAGCGTGTACGGACAGTACAGGGTCATGAAGCTTGCACAGGACAGCGGTATAAAGGTACGTGTTTCGGATCGGACATGGTCAAGATGCAAAGCATGACCTGAATTCTACAGTTTCCCGGCAAGTATAAGAGGAGACGCTCACCTGAATGAACTGCTCTTCTTATACAGGTTAAGGTAGACCCACTCGGCCACAACCCCAATGTTCCTTCGCCTGAACACCCTGTAGTTTGTCTCAAGGGAAGGATTAAAACGGGATTTAAAGGAACAAAGCCGTTGTGTGTCAGCTCCGCCTATCTCGAACATGCGGCCTGTTTCCTTGGCAATTTTGATAAGTTCCCAGAATATCAGTTCATTGACAGGCAGATCCACATCAGGCTTGGGCGTACCCAGCCAGGAGATCACCTTGTCTTTGTATATGATGACGATATTGGACCCGATGATATTACCATTTTCACCGTACACGTAATATAACTTCATGTTATCAGGATACAGGCGGAGGAGATCTGTAAGATAATCCATGTTCTTAATAGGGAACCTTATACCTTGTTCTTCGTATCTCTTAGACAAGAGATTGGAAAACAGTGAAAGGTCGTTGCTCTCTTTTATCCCCATATTGAACTTGTTTTTCCTGATCTTGTTTATCAGGTTCCTCGTCGATCGGCTGAATCCGCTGAAGATCTCATCCAGGGGAGCATCAGTAGGAAGATAATAAGTGAACAGAGGATCAACTGAGTAATCATTCCATTTGAACTCCCTGATATCATCCAGGAACGGTGTCAACTGGAAAGAGACATAGGCAGGAGATATTTCTTCAAGTTTTTCTGTTATTAGTTTTACAATCTCCCTGAGGCGGACTTCCTTGCCGTTCTGTGTAAGCTCATCGTGATCAGAGCCTAATGCAAAGCCCATGTAGGGTACCCCTGTGCGCGGGGTGGAGAGAGTACTACGTTCAACCCGTAATTGGCCTTCAGGAAAGCCGGAAATATGCATATCAGCTTATAATCGCTATACATACCATAAGGAAGCAAAGTGTAACCTGTATGCTTCTCAATGGTTTTCAGAAAACCCCATTTGTGAAAAAGACTTCCGTACGGACTGCGGTCAGCAAAATCGTCCCATATGCTGGAATCATCTATAACCAATAACTGCATCATCCCCTCCCAAATATCAAAGATCAATCCTTTTACTCCGATGATAAAGCGCCCCGGACATAAAGCCACCCCAAAGCTATATCCTGAAAGAGCGATCCTCAGAGACAGAAGTTTACCCAAGTACTTACGGCATTGTTGTGATTCTATGCAATCCTATGCAACATTCCTTTATACGCTATTTTATTTAACTATTCACTTAATAGCTTTTTGACATATACTAGCGTACAGCGTTCTCATGTAACAACTGTCAGCACAATATATAGGAATAATGAAAATATATGATCCGCATTGCAAACTCATATACCTGTGCAGGCAACATTTCACATAATCAGCCAAGTCAGAAATTGTTATAAGGGAACAGGCACAGTATAATGTGTGGTAAAATGTGTGGGATTACAGGGTTTAACTGGAAGGATGCGAAGCTACTTAAAAACATGTGTGATGCTATAAGGCACAGGGGACCCGATGATGAGGGAGCCTATGTGGACGACAGCGTGTCGCTTGGACACAGGAGACTGTCCATACTGGATCTTTCCGAGAAGGGACACCAGCCCATGTATAGCGAGGACGGGGACCTGGTCCTGATCTATAACGGAGAGGTCTACAACTTTTTAGAGATTAAGGAAGAACTGCTGGAAAAGGGCCATCGTTTCAACAGCAGGACCGATACAGAGGTCATACTTCACTGCTACCAGGAATATGGTACCGACTGCGTACAGCATTTTAATGGCATGTGGGCCTTCTGCATGTATGATAAAGCAAAACAGACACTTTTCCTTAGCAGGGACAGGTTCGGGATTAAGCCGCTGTACTATCATTATGATGGCAGTTCCTTTATTTTCGCCTCAGAGATCAAGGCCATCCTCGAACACGATATTCCCCGGAAAGAGAACAGGGCGATTATATTCGATTACCTTTACTACAACCTGACAGATCATACGGAGGACACTTTTTTCGAAGGTATCAGGAGACTTATGCCCGGGCATAACCTTGTCTTTGACCTCAGGAACAGGAAAATGGAAACCAGCCGTTATTATGATGTTCATGAAAGGGTGGTTGAAGGTGCCAATGATTGTGACAGGCTCAGGGAGATCTTCACGGACGCGGTCCGTAAGAGACTCATTGCCGATGTCCCGGTAGGCAGCTGCCTTAGCGGAGGGATCGATTCCTCATCGATAGTCGTGACAATGAGAAAAGTAGACCCCGATGCCCGCATAAAGACATTCTCCCTGAGATTCCCGGACCTGAAGATCGATGAGACCGCTTACCAGAAGGAGATAAGCGAAATGGTCAGCTCGGTCAGCCATGCTGTGACCCCTGAGCCTTCCGAGCTTATGCGGGATCTTGAGGACCTCTTCATGACCCAGGAGGAACCCTTCAGCGGGACAAGTGTGTACGGACAGTACAGGGTCATGAAGCTTGCACAGGACAGCGGTATAAAGGTCCTGCTGGACGGGCAGGGAGCAGATGAGGTGCTGGCAGGATATCACTACTTCCATGGATACTATTATTATGAACTGCTCAAGGGGCTTGACATCCCGCACCTAATGAAGGAAACAAACAACTGTTACTCCAAATCGGGTTCTTTGTCTCCTTTGACATATCTCCTGCTGCGCGCTACCAGTGCAGGTATGAAGAAGCTCATTTATAATCACCGGAAGGTGCCCTTCCTCTCCCAGCAGTTCATCAAGGAGAACCAGGGCAGGAAGGACAGCAGATGGCATCTCTCGTCCCTGGACGAAGCCCTGTATGAGAGCCTGATGGTATACTCGCTTCCCCATCTGCTCAGGTTCGAGGACAAGAACTCCATGAGATTCTCTATCGAATCAAGGGTCCCCTTCCTCGATTATCGCTTTGTCGAGTATGCATTCTCCATGCCCTCTGAAATGAAGATACATGAAGGAGTCACCAAGTATGCGTTCAGGAAAGCCATGGAAGGAGAGCTGCCGCAAAGCATACTGTCCAGGTACGATAAGATCGGCTTTGCAACACCTGAACAGAAATGGCTTCAGGAAAAGGCAATGATCGAGCTCATGCGCGAGATAATAGCCTCGGATAGCTTCAGTTCCAGGGACTTCTGGAACTCTGAGCTTGTGGCGGACATGTACAACAGGATGCTGGCAGGAGAGTCATCTGGCATCTTTGTGGGCACTGAGATCTGGAGGTGCATCTCCGTAGAGCTGTGGATGCGCCTGTATATCGAAAAGCAGCGCTCTACAGTACCTGTCCCCGTAGAGGCGCCAGTGCCGGAACCATTGGTAGTGCTTGCTCCCCGGGAAGAGACCGTTGAGACACTAAGCTGAGAATATCTGCAACAGGTACGGAAAAAAGAAAAGGGAGTATGGATCAAGGATCCTACATCTCTGCAGACATCCTCTTTCGGTGCACGTTGATGTAGAACCATTCTGCCATGCTTCCTATGAGATCTTTCTTGTAGATCCTGTAATTGACATACATATCAGGATTGAACTGTGATTTGAACGCGCAGAGGCGGGGGATATCGGCCCCTCCCATTTCCATTATCTGATAGCCTTCATTCTTGCTTTTCTTGATGAACTCCCAGAAAAGGAACTCATTGACAGGCGCTTTCACAGCAGGCTTCACACTACCCATCCACATGGTCAGTTTCCTGTGCTCGGATGTCAGCACACCCCCGATCATATTATCTTCAGCATCTGTAATGGAATAGACCTTTATCTGGGCAGGGAACAGCTGATGCAGGGAACGCTGTGGTGTTCTATGGAGGCGAATCCTTCGACAGGTACGGAATAGTCAATTATTCATGGGACTTTGACAATTCCGACGGGAT
>JASKKT010000005.1 GCA_030154025.1 Methanolobus sp. | reverse complement strand
GAAAGAAGAATACAATGTAAGTTACATAGGAATATTCGGTTCCTATGTGCGCGGAGAGCATACTCCGAAAAGTGATCTTGATGTGCTGGTGGAATTCAGCAGAAATCCCACTATTTTCAGTTTCGTTCATCTTGAAAACCACCTTTCAGAATCTTTGGGAATCAAGGTGGATCTTGTAATGAAAAGTGCGCTTAAACCCAGTATAGGGAGATATATCCTGCATGAAGTAGAAGTTGTCTGAGGTGTTAAGATTCGGGACATAAGGGACTATGTGCAGGATATCTATAATGCCATGGAAGGATCTAGCAGGTATAAGGGACAAATTAATTCATGCTTATTTTGGTGTCAACCTTGAAGTAGTCTGGCTCAGTGTAAAAGAAGGTATTTCTGAGACAAAACATCTGATAGAATGTTTACTGAATGAATTAGACTAAGCAGGTGGTCTGACATGAACGCCAGCATATCAAAAAGGAAAGTGTAATTATAAAGAAAAAGAAAAAGAGGAATTAAGCTGTGACTGCCTTTTTCGTCTTTTCCTCTGGGGTAGCAGGAACAGCTTCTGCATCTTCTCTGGTGAGGGCTGCGATCAGGCCTCCTCTTGCGATCGAATATATCGGGTCCTTAGAATCAGCCGTGGAAGATCTGTTCTTCTTGACCTTTGAGACATTGATCGGAAGGTTTGCTTCTGATATCCTCTTCTCGAATACGTCCAGGAATCCCTTTGCACGGCTGCTGCCGCCGGCGATAGCTATCGGGAATTCGACATCAGGGGGTGCTACCTCAAGGAGCTTCTTCTTCAGGTTGGCAATGATGTAAGTTATCAGGGCATCATAGTAAAGTGCAAGGGCGCCCTGGACGCTTCCGATCTCATACTCTGAATTGAATGAGAAGTCTGTTTCCTTTATTGCGGTTACTCTCTCGTTTGGTACTCCGGTGGCGCTGGATACCTGTTCATCTATCCAGTCCCCTCCTCTTGCAATGCTGAAGGAGACGATTGGTGTTGCAAGGTATGCCACAGTAATGTTTGTCATGCCTGCGCCTACGCTTATGCCGATACCTGTGAAATTGGAATCCCCGAGTTCAGAGAACACTACAGCCAGTCCTTCGTCTATAAGGTTTGTCTGGTAACCTGCTCTCTTTGCAAGGGCTTCAACTGTCTTACTGTGATACAGGACATTGACCTTGCTGTCAACAGGGCTTGCAGGCACTGAAATGTATACTATCTCGCTCTCTTTCTCAGGCTTGCCCAGCACCCTTTCAATGATAAGCTTGATCATGGGGATGGATTCCTTCTCCTCAGGACTGATGATGCCCTGCTTCATTGGCCTTCTTATGGGCTTGTTGAATACGTTCGAGAACTTGAAAGCATCCTCGCCCAGGACATTGATGGTGTCATCCTTCTGGGTGTACAGTATCTTGGCGCTGTCCAGCATGTTCTGTGCCAGGTCGCCGGCTTCCATTTTCAAAAATGCGTTCCTCTGCTGTGCAAATGAAATGGAATCTCCTTTTCCCTTCTCTGCACAGATTATGTTCATTGTTCCTACATCCAGTCCTTTTGCCATGTTTACCGCCTTATAGAGCTCAATTTCATCTTAAGTTTGTTTGACATCTTCTTGTTCTGTTCTTCTGTATGCTGCTTCATTGTTGCACTCAGCATCTTCGTAGTCAGATCGATAGCATAATCGTTCACTTTGACCTTTCCATTGATAGCGCTTTGCAGGGACTCGACCTCGCTGATACTATCTGTCATCTCAACTCTGTCCTGCGGTGATTCCTTCAGGGTTTTCCCATGGACAAAAACAGCTTCGTCTTCTTTTATATCCAGGTTGAATACGGAAAACCGGCTGCCATCGGAGAGAGACTTGTTCAAGGTCTCTTCAACTTCTCTCTCAATATCTTCTGCCGTGTAAAGGCCGGCTGCCATCTCACGCAACTGCACGGAGCGCTCTTCAATGAGCTTTATTACTGCGTTCCCAAAGGCGTTACCCGAGAGCAGGCATATTCCGGCAGCGTATGCAAAAGACACGTATGCAACAGTTGGATATACCCAGTTGCTTCCATAAGTCCTTGCAAAGGACCACACACCCAGGATCGAGAACACAAAACCGAATATCATAACCCAGTTGCTATAAATACCATAAGGTCTGCGCTGGCTTATCATAAGGTTTATCCCAAGAAGTATGAAGGAAAGTCCAACACCCAGAAGGCCATAAGTGGTGATTATTTCCGAAGGATCAGATGTTCTCCTGAGGTGAACCATAATAGCAAACGCTATCGCACCTATGGATAAAATAAGGCCTGACAGGAATACCATCGACCCAAAATAATATCTGAGTTTCGATTCCATCACTCTTATTAAATAGTAAGTTTAATATATAGGTTACGCCATAGTTATAAATATTATATTTTTGCTTAAATAAATATTTCCCTATTTATTAGCAACAGACCGAACATGTCCTTTCTGCCATGCAGAAGTGAATACTCATTGACACCCACGGGCAAGCTATGCTGAGTATTGGCATCTGGTTCTTTTCAGACCACACCTCTTCATCGCTCATCAAAACCTTTATCTCCCACTCCTCATATATGAGATTCTACTCATATTTGAGATGGCGCTATTTATGTACAGGACCGAATCCCTTAAAAAACTGGCATTGCTCGGGGCAATTGAGAAGCCGGTCAAGATCTCCTCCAGTGAGTTCACAAGGTATACCTCCACAAGTTCCAAGACAGCTGCAAGGATTCTCAAGCAGCTTGAGGACGAGCAGTATATAGAAAGGCAGCTTGTGGCCGGAGGCCAGATGGTCCAGCTCAGGGAAAAAGGTGTGGACCTGCTCAAAAATGAGTATGCTGAATACAGGAATATCTTCTGCAGGGACCGTAATGATATTGACCTCTACGGCAATGTCATCACAGGGCTTGGGGAAGGACAGTATTACATTTCCAGGGACGGTTATATGTCCCAGTTCAGGGACAAGCTGGGTTTCAAGCCTTATCCCGGGACTCTTAACGTAAGGCTTGACGGTGCCAGCGCAGAGATGCGGGAGAGGATGACTCTCATAAAGCCGGTAGTAGTTCACGGTTTCAGCGACGGTGAGCGCAGTTTCGGAGGAGGGAAGTGCTACCTCATAGAGATCGAGGGCATCAGGGGCGCGGTCGTTATCCCGGACCGTACACATTACCCTGCGGACCTGCTTGAGATAATAGCTCCCGTGAAACTGCGGGAAATGCTCAGGATAAGTGACGGGGATAAGGTAAAGATAGTTGTCAGGGACCCACAAAGGTGTGAGTGAGAATGGTTTCAAACGGATACAGTGAGAACATAAACAAGGCTATAGAGGCCCTGCAGAACGGCAGGATGATACTTCTTTTCGATATGGAGGGCCGTGAAGCGGAAACCGATTTCACAATCCCTGCAAAGGCGGTCACCCCATCAGACGTGAAGTGGATGCGCAAGGATGCAGGCGGCCTTATCTGTGTGGCTCTCGATCCCCATGCCTCAGAGAAACTGGGCCTACCCTTCATGGCGGATATCCTCCGTGAGGCCAGGCAGTCCAGCAATTCCCTGGGCAACATCGTGGAAAAGGGCGGGGACCTCAAGTACGATTCACGCTCTTCCTTCTCGATATGGGTCAACCACAGGGATACCCGCACCGGCATTCCCGACAATGACAGGGCGCTGACCATCAACAAACTGGGGGATATCGTAGACAGGGCTCTTGACGGCGAGGTACCTGACTTCGGTAAGGAGTTCCGCACACCCGGCCATGTTGCAATCCTGCGTGCAGCCGGAAAGCTTGTCCATGAGCGCATGGGCCAGACTGAACTATCCATTGCCCTTGCCAAGATAGCAGGCATAACTCCTGCCATGGTCGTCTGTGAGATGCTGGACGACAACACGGGCCGTGCCCTCTCGAAAGAAGATGCCATCAGGTACGGAAAAGATAAGGGTCTGGTCTTTGTCGAAGGCGAGGAAGTAGTAAAAGCTTATAACACCTGGCTCGGTTCAGGACCGGACCATCAGAAAGAGTGAAATACTGGTACGCGTATTAAGTATCATTCCTGCGGGATCGTAGGGTAGCCTGGTCCATCCTGTTAGGCTGGGGGTCTAGCGACCGGAGTTCAAATCTCCGCGGTCCCACCATTTTAATTTGATTCAATTTTAATTGTTGAGGTATTACACGGAGTGTAATACCTCTTCTCGCGCTCCAGAAGCGTAGTCTGGGTTGCAAATCTCCGCGGTCCCACCATTCTATTAACTGTTTTTACGATTGAGCATCTTATAAAGTATCCTTTTTAAGGCAACACATGAATTTAAAATCAAATAGCTCTGACTTCAGGTATCATTAAAAAATACTTCCAGCTTAATCAATACAGGGTCGGTTGAATAAGCTGTACTACAATTCCACGCAGCTCAGAATTTCCTGGGCGTGCTGGGTTTATGTTTCCTGTAGCATTCCCCGCAGTACACGGGCCTGTCCGGGTCCGGTACAAAAGGAACTTCTGTTTCCTGGCCACAGTCTCCGCATATTGCCTTATGCATTTCCCTCGGACCACTTGGCCTGAAGCCACCACTACTTCTTCTGCCATTCATTATCTTATCCCACCTGTCCATCAAGCGGTCAAAAGAATGCTTGAGATAGTATCCCGGGCCTTCCGCAAGATCGATCGACAATATCATTTAGACACTTATGGCTTAAAGAACTTTTCTTACAGTAGACATTTATGGAATAAGTATCTCGTCAATAGCGTGGATGATGCCGTTGGTGCACTCGATATCCGCTTCTATTATCCTTGCGGTATCGATCCTGAAGCCACCTTTCGTTGCATCACTTGTAATCTTCAGGGCCTTGCCACTAACGGTCTCCAGGGATGTGAGATCCTTCAGGTCAGCTGTGGTGTATTTCCCTTTCACTATGTGGTAATTGATTATCCCCAGCAGATATGGATGGTCCTCGAATGACTCATCTATGACCTCGGCAGGGATGGTCTCAAAAGCGGACTCCACCGGCGCGAACACAGTATATGGTCCTTCCTTGCTGTACTTGTCAATAAGACCAAGCACTTCCGCAGCTTTGATAAGAGTTGGGAATGCCCCTTTCTCTCTTGCGGTATCTATCAGGTTCTTCAGTTCAGCCATTTTGTTCCTCATATCACTATTCTATCTTTATGTTAAAAACCGGTTCGCTTCTCCCCGGGTACGGACAGTAAATCGAAAAGGATAAGAATATTCCCCTCAACTTGCATAAGGGTGATTCATAGTGCCGGTGATAGTCGCCAGGGGTCTCGTAAAGAAATATAAGGATACTCTTGCGGTGGACAACATAACCTTCTCTATAGAGGAAGGGGAGATGTTCGGTTTCCTGGGGCCCAATGGTGCCGGAAAGACCACTACCATGCGCATGATCCAGTGCGTTTCTCCCGTTACTTCAGGCAGCCTGGAGATATTCGGGATGGATGCCATGTCGCATCCCAGGGAAATAAAATCCCATCTGGGGGTGGTTCCCCAGGAGAACAACCTTGACATGGATTTCACGGTGTATGAGAACCTTGTTGTGTTCTCAAGATACTTCGACATACCCCGCGACGAGGCCGAAAGAAGGGCCACTGAGTTGCTGGAGTTCGTTCATCTGGAGGACAAGAAGGACACAATGACCGAAAGCCTTTCAGGAGGGATGAAACGCCGTCTCATACTTGCCCGTGCGCTTATAAACCGCCCTCGGATGCTGATACTGGATGAGCCTACAGTAGGCCTGGACCCACAGGCTCGGCACATGATATGGGACAAGCTCCGGGCCCTGAAAAAACAGGGAGTGACAGTGGTGCTGACATCCCATTATCTTGACGAGGTCGAGAAACTCTGCGACAGGCTGGTTGTGATGGATTACGGGAAGATCCTTGTGGAAGGCAGTCCCTCGCAGGTCATCAGGGAATATGTGGGTTCCGGTATTGTCGAGGCTGAGAAGGATCCGGAACTTATCAGGTGTCTGGAGATGAAAGAGGCCAACTACGAGGTCATAGGTGAACTGGTGCATGTCTACACAGACAACCCCAAGCAGATAGCTGAGTACCTGACAATGGAGTGCTCCATATCAAAGCTGAGTGCAAGGCCCGCAACCCTTGAGGACGTTTTCCTCAAGATGACGGGAAGGAGGCTCAGGGAATGAGAATATCCGAATATTTCCGGCTTCCGAAGGTGAGTTCCAAATCATATGCGGTCTGGCAGCGGAACAAGGATGTTTTCGCGAAGGATATCAAGCTCAACTTCCTTCCTCCCTTCCTTGAGCCTCTGCTCTACCTGGTGGCGCTGGGATTCGGGCTGGGGAGATTTGTCGAAAGTATTGATGGCGTACCCTATGCTAAATTTATAGCACCCGCACTCATATCCATCTCCGTGATGTATGCCTCTTTCTTCGAATGCAGCTACGGCTCCTATGTGCGCATGTACTACCAGAAGACCTTTGATGCCATTATCGCAACTCCGGTGACAATCGAGGATGTGATCGCAGGGGAACTGCTCTGGGGTGCCACCAGGAGCATGGTGAATGCCACTGTGATGATCCCCGTGATAGCACTGTTCGGGCTGATAGACATACGCTACGCATTGCTCATAATACCATTCGCGTTCCTGGGTGGCCTGCTTTTCGGTGCTATTGGCATGTGTTTCACGGCAGTAACTCCCAATATAATGTCTATTAACTATCCTGTGCTGTTGTTCATCACTCCCATGTTCCTTTTCAGCGGCACCTTCTTCCCGCTGAACGCACTTCCTGAACCCATACAGTACTTTGCCATAGCTTTCCTGCCGCTTACGCACATTGTCAACGGCATTCGGCTCATAGGCTATGGTACGCTTGAGCCTGTGATACTCTTCGATCTCGCATGGATTGTGGTTGTCTGTGCTGTCCTGTTGTTGCTTTCGATAAACTTGATGAGGAAAAGGCTTATTGTTTGAACTCGCCTGCAGCCTGTAAGCAGTCCTCATGAAAGCAGCGATATCTTGATTAAATATCTCGCAGATTGTGTAATGATGAAAAAGCGTACCATAATGGCATTTTGCATCCTTATGCTCCTTTTCCTTGCAGTAGGCTGCATCGATGATCTTGTTCCTGTTGACCAGCAGACCAGTATGGGGAACATATCCTCCTATGAGATCGAGGCATTCACCAACCACAGTTTCATCGATGGGGATTTCCTGCCCACTGCCACATTCTATCTATCCCGAAAAGGCCAGACAAATGTTGTCTACATGGTAGAGAATGAATCTGTCATAGACATAATACCCCTTGAGGACCTGAGTTCCTCCAATGAGGAGCCTGTAACAGACATTGCTGTCATTGCAAGCAGTTCCGGTAATGTTAGTGCGTCTGCCCGTTTGTTCGAGGAGCTTTCAGCATCATCTGAAGCCACCCCTGTGAACTACACTCTTTCTGAGAATGTGGTTCGCGGGCAGAAACACATATATCTTAAGTTCAGTGAGCCTGTAACAGGCTTTGTGGCCTTCACGATGTCAACCCCCAGGGGCCAGGATTTCCTGCATATCACAACACCGCCATCTGTTGTGCGCTTCGTTATACCGGAGGGCTACACCACAGGTAACCTCCTGATCGGTAAGACAACTCCCGCACCCGATGAGATATATTATGATTCCTATGGCAGGAGCAACCTTGTCTGGATAAGCCCCGGAACGGCTTCCAGCAGCATACTTGAAAGGCTGCAGAGCTTCTCTAACAACACAGACTCCCAGGTAGAACAGATACCCCGTGCAATAAGTGTCAAGTACTATTCGGAGTCAGCACCCAGGGGTCTTCTGATTGCGACCCTTGTCCTGGGAATGGCGGCGTTCCTTGTGCTTTCAGGATACAGGCGTGAGAGAAAGAGACTTGTCAGGATAAGACAGGATGTTGAGGGCCGGTATAGTGATCGGGATAAGAAGAAAAAGAAATGATTGCAGATGCGGGATCCTGCTCCCTTCTTTATAATTCAAAGCTCATGCCGTCATAGGCCAGGGGATATTCCTTTGCCGCCTCATCGTGCGGTTTGAAGAAGTGGCTTAGGTGAGTGAATATGACTTCCTTTGCCCCGATCTCCCTGGCAAGGTCCGATGCCTCCTCCGTGTTCATGTGCTTCTTGACTCCTACGGTGGGAGGCACTATGGCATCTGTTATCAGCAGGTCCGGGTCCATGATGTGCTGAATGCTTCTTTTGGGAATGTTCCTCTGGGAATCCCCGGTTATCACTACCTTTTTCCCGGCATGCCTTATGATGACCCCCACAGGCTTCTTTGCAGGCGGATGAATCACCTCGAACAGGGTAAATTCCAGTCCTATCAGGCTGAAGGGTTCGCAGGGAGACACAATGTGCCTTTTCGGGTGCATGAATTTCAGGTAGTCGAATATATAGCCCACAGTTTCTTTCAATCCGTATACATCTACATTGTACTGTACCCTGTGGAATTCGGGAAAGCCTGCAAAATGGTCATAATGGGCGTGAGTCCATATAACTCCGTCAATGCGCCCAATCCCGTGTTCGAGCATCTGGGCCCGCAGATCCGGCCCCGTGTCTATCAGGACCGCACCGCTGTCCGACTCCACCAGCACCGCAGCCCTGCTTCTCCGACTCTTGCCTCCGCAGTGCGCATCCTGGCATGTGGGGCAACTGCATCCGATAACAGGCGTTCCGGTAGCGTCACCTGTGCCCAGAAGCGTTATTCTCATGGAAACCACTTAGGTCGTAGCGTCGTACTCATTGGTCTTGAGCATTGCCCGCTCGTCAAACTTTGCAATGGCACTGAGCAGGTCTTTCTGGTTCAGCTCCATGCGCTCGGTCACAAGTGCGCTGAGCACACATTCCCTGATGACCATACGCAGGTCTGAGCCGCTGTAGCCATGCGTAAGGGATGCGATCTCCTGCGTGTCGAATTCTCCCTGGATCTCCTTTGTAACGATGTCGAGTATCTTCTTGCGCATATCGGTATCCGGAAGAGGGAACTGCATGATGTCATCAAAGCGTCTCCATGCAGCTGTATCAAGCATCTTGGGATGGTTGGTGGCAGCCAGCAGGAGCACGCCGTCATTGGTAAGGCTGATGCCATCGATGGCCTTGAGCAGGGTGTTGACCGCTCTCTTCAGGGCTGCATGTTCATCCGAGGAACGGGTCTTTGCGATGAAATCGAACTCATCGATGAAAAGTATGCAGGGGTTCAATCTTTTTGCAAGTGAGAATACCCTGTCGATGTTCTTGGCTGTCTCACCCAGGTACTGGTCAGTGATCATGGACAGGCGCACTTCCACAAAGGGGATGGCAAGATACTCTGACATTGCCTTTGCAAGTGATGTCTTTCCGGTTCCAGGAGGTCCCACCATGAGGATCTTCCCCACATCGTATAGGCCGATGCGCTTCAGATATTCCCTGTACTGGATAGCCTTGACTATCTTGCGGACATCGTCCTCCTGGGCAGGGGTGAGGATAAAATCTTTCAGTGTCTGCCGGATATCCTCCGGAGCGCTGATA
Organism: Methanolobus sp.; assembly: GCA_030154025.1. Taxonomy (GTDB): domain Archaea; phylum Halobacteriota; class Methanosarcinia; order Methanosarcinales; family Methanosarcinaceae; genus Methanolobus. The sequence continues at coordinate 54,534 of JASKKT010000005.1, read as the reverse complement.
TGGGCAAGCTTGAGCATGTCTGCGCCTCCCTCCTCCTTCTCTATCTCCTGCATGAGGGACTCTATCCATTCCCGGTCCACTTCCTTGGGCCTGACCTTTGTCCTGGCGGTGCCGTAGTCCGCACCACTCACATGCTTCTTCTCGTAGTAGTAGGCCAGTGTGGGATTCTGGGAGATCCTGTCCATTGCTCCTTCCCTCTTCTGGAACCAGTCCGCGCCCACTTCAAGGGCTGTGATCTTGACCGAGAAATCCACTTCATCTATGCTGACAAAGGGCAGCGAGTTCAGCATGCCGTTTATCTTGCTGATCTCGAACACCTTTTCAATGTCCAGTGTTTTCACTCTGATGGGTTTGGGTACGGTTCTCTGTTCCCTGTTCCAGTAGTACTTACGGATGTTCTTGGGAAGGTCGTTCACATCCAGTTGCGGGTATTTGTTATATATTTGTGCAGTAAGCAGCAGTTCAATGATATCAAACGTTGTATCGGACATGTTCTTACCTGATAGCATGAAGTCAACCTGGTGTTTACAGGGTTTTGTAATCGTTCAGACATTACATATAAGGCTTCATTTCAAATATATCTTTTGTATAGAAGTAATTTAATAAGCTCCTTAATATACGGGCAGTTCCTTCCGAAGGCTTCATTCTGCAAGACAGAGCCTTCCTGCGGAGGGCTCGTACATCTCTCCGGAGCTTTTCATCTTCTCAAGGATGGTCTCCAGCTGCTGTTCATTTACTCCATGCTCCAGTGCAAGGGCTTCCAGAACCCTGATCTCCAGCTGTCCCCCGTTTGACCGGAGCAGCTTAAGGATTATCTGCCTGGGGTTCCTTTTTGGAGGATGCCTCGTTTCCTTAAGGCATGCGGGATCCATCTCCGGCTTATCTGATACGAGGGATGCCCTGTTCTCCTCGGTTGCGGGCCTGACCGCAAGCTCGCTCTTCATCTGCTCTTCCAGGTTGTGCACTCTGGCCTGCAGGACCGTTCTTGCAGATACCGCCTCTTCCAGGCTGTCGGATGTTTGGAGAATACGCAGTTTGCGGATATCAAGGGATGCTCCGCATTTCTGGCATCTGGTCCTCTTCGCTCCGCCAAGCTCAAGTATCTGGGCGTGTTCCCTGCAGCTGGGACAGACTATCACTCCGAATGCCGACATTTCAGCTCCTTAAAACTCCTTAGTGTATCCAGGAGGTATTAACTATAAATACTAGTTGCATAAATGATTGAACGTCCGGGATGAGAACATGATACGCAGGGCTATACTGGCTGACATACCTCAGATGGTGCAGGTAGAGAACCTGTGTTTCCTCGTACCCTGGCCTGATTTTTTGTTCAAGGCCCATCTCAATAATCCGGGCTTTGTGGTGTACGAGAAGGAAGGCCTTATCCTCGGATATGCCATGGTTGGTGATTCAAGAGGGAAAGCCCATCTCCAGAACATTGCCGTGCATCCGGATTTTCGCAGGCAGGGGATTGGCACGGAGCTGCTTGAGTGGTGTATCGATCTTGTAAGGCTTTACGGCTATCGCGAGATGGTGCTTGAGGTCAGGGAAAAGAATACCGGCTCACAGGCATTCTACTCAAATAATGGCTTTAAGGTCAGCGGGACTGTTGCAGGCTATTATATGGATGATAATGCGATCGTTATGAGCAGGAAGATATATGCTCTTCCCCTTCCTGAGGCTTAGGCTCCTGCAGAACTATTTTCCAAACCTTCTCTGTCTCTTCTGGAAATCCCGGATTATCCTGAGGATGTCCAGTTTCCTCATGTTGCGCCAGTTCACATCCGTAAAATAGAGTTCAGAGTATACGGACTGCCAGATAAGGAAATCCGACAGGTGCTTGCCTCCTGAGCGGATGAAGATGTCCGGCTCATGCTTTACCTTCAGCCGGGACTCGATGGTAGCCTCCGTGATATCCGAAGGCGATATCTTCCCCTCCTTTACATCTGAGAGAACAGATAACACGGCTTTAGTGACTTCTTTTCGTCCTCCGAATCCTACCGAGATATAAACCAGTAGCTCCGTCCCCTTCCTGCTGGCACTGAGCTCGCCGTCAGCTGTGTAGATATCATAGCCAATCTCAGAGGGCATTTTTGAGAGCAGGTCCGAGAGCTTCTGTGAGAGCTTTCCTATCATCTCGGCCCTGAGCTGCTCCTCGGTGTCCAGCACATCCACATAGATGCTTGTAATGCCGATGTCCAGCTGCCTGCACCAGGATATGTAGTCTTTCATCTTCCCAAGGCCGTTGGCGTGCAGCAGATCGGTCTCGGAGAGCACGAGGGATACATGCCCGGGGACTCTTGCAGATGACCTTGCTATCTGGCCGAGGAGATAATTCTCATAGAACGAGGTGATGAAGCTCATGGAATATTCCTTAAGATGTGTTGCCCCGTTTTGTTCCTGTGGTGAGCTTTCACTTTGCGGTGGATACTATCTTCACAACATCGCCATTGTTGAGCTCGTGCTTCTCGCCCAGGCGCATCTTTGTCTTTGCATCCACTGCATAAAGGAAATGGCTCCCAATGTCGGTATGTATCTTGTAGGCGAGGTCGTGGGCTGTTGAGCCTTTCTTCATGAGGAACGCGTCAGGGAGCATCCTGTCGTTCTTGTCGGACCATTTGCCTTCATCCTCCACCGGGTACACGACTATGAGGTTGAGCAGTTCGAAAACCGCCCTGTTGATGCATTCCTGGATGCCTGTACCGCCTGTCTTCATGAGCAGGGCGTGCACGCTCTCCAGGCCTTTTTTCTGGGCGGGCGTGAGATCCTGCCTGATTATGGTGAAGTCTTCATCCCCTGAGTTGTACTTGATGGCTCCGCCCTTTGATGCGGATCTGAGCACGACCTCGGCGGCTGCGCTTGTGGGAACCACTATCTGCTCGAGTGACTTCAGACTGTTGACAAATTCGGTGGGGGCGATATCCGCCTTGTTGGCTGCTATCATAATGGGCTTGCTGAGGATGCGCATGGCATCGCATAGCCTGACAAGGTCTTCATCGCTCCATTTGACATGGTTGTGATCGAGCTTGCATTCGGATAGCGAACATATCACCTGATATTCGTCAACCCCTGCGCCGGCAAGCTGTTCTGAGAGGACTTTCTCGATCTTGAGTCCTTCGGCCTGTATCTTGCGCGCGAGCCTGTCCCAGTTGCGCTTGAGGATACCGAACATCCACATGGTTATCTCGCGGTTGAGAAAATCAATGTCATCCATCGGGTTGTGGCTGCCCACGTCTATAGGATTGCCCTCGATGTCAGTGCCCCCCGAAGCGTCAATGACGTGGATGATGGCCTGCGCCTGCCTGAGCTCGTCCAGGAAGGTGTTGCCAAGCCCGCGCCCCAGATGGGCATCCGGCACGAGCCCTGCGACGTCAATTAGCTCCACAGGCACGTAGCGTATACCGTCAACGCAATGCCCGCAGCGCTTTGGCCGTTCGACACAGGGACACTCTGCGCGCACATAGGTTACCCCGCGGTTGGCATTGATGGTGGTGAACGGATAATTCGCTATCTCCACATCCGCCATTGTGGCCGCCTTGAAGAATGTGGATTTCCCCGCATTGGGTTTTCCTGCAAGTCCTATGGTCATTGACATGCTTAACTAATCATTGTTGCAGGATTTAACTCTTATCAATGCTTTTGACCTGTCCCGCAAGTTCAATATCCTTTCAGGCGATAATCTTTATATCCAAGCAGGACATTAGAACACGAACCAAGTGTCCCGGTAGGGTAGCGGATATCCTTGAGGCCTGCGGAGCCTTAGACCCGAGTTCGATCCTCGGTCGGGACGTAAATTTCTTCTTTATTTTTTGTATTAATAAATAGTTGTTTTTCTTGAATTGTGAGTTAGTTGTGATTCTTGCGAAGTACATTTTCTCAGGATTCACTTTATATGTCAAATACTGATTTCAAAAAAAAAGGCTTTTGATCCAAGGATGACTGAAATACAGGTCCCGATATCCCATACCTTTTTACAATTTGATTAATGAGTTCTCGAAACCATGAAGGAGACATAGGAGCCACATATATTTCATTGATTAATTTATCTATTTCAAGAGATTTCCAAATACCTTCGGTAGAAGGATTCTGAAAATTCCAATTTTTTCTCTTTCATAGGTTGCTTTTGAATGACCGCTCTTAACTCCTGTTCGTGCGAAAATGAAAGACGTTTATGTACATATGGGTACAGTAGATTTCCTTCCGGCAACCATGTAGACTCATAGTCTATATATTGAACCATCCCGATAAAGCACTCATCATCTAATAATTGATTCAACTGTCGATAAGTAGATTTAACTGCTATTGCTTCATTGGTTTTTGAATATAGTCTCCACATTGCAGCAGATTCATAATTATTCATGTGCCAACAATTCACAAAAGTGCACGTTATCATCTCTTGGTAAAGATTACATAGATTATTAAGAATCTCGGGTGGAATCTGGTCATTATATACTACTGAACGAAGCTTTTCATTTCCTCTTGAAAATGATCCCTCAAAAGGATCCCCTAACTTATCAGATCTTGAAAAATATAATCCTTTATTCTCTAGCATCGATACAAACTTTGTAAAATCCATATATCTCCAAATAGGTATATCAGGGTCGTTGGGTGCTACAAACACTGGGTGTTCTTTTGCGGGCATACTTTCCTCTTATAACACTACATTGTACGCAGTTTCACTTTCCATACTTCAAAAAATTTAGTTATAGGACTTAGGTAAGCCTAAAACAGCATACGACATTCATTCTTCAGTTAAAACGATCTAGGAATGACTGACTTTTAGGTAGGTTTTTCTTAGCAACTATTTCCTCAGCGCTCTTTGACCATTCAACTTTTAACCATTTATCAAACTCTGGCATTTTATGCACCTTCGTGACATAGTGGCCAGCATCAGAATCCGTAAACAAAAGAATACTATAAACTATATTTCCATGCTTTCCTTTGACTAGGAATCTAATAGGTGGTTTTTCATAGAACTGAGATAGACGTTCTGCGTAAGCATCCACAATAACACTCGTTGTATTTCCACTGCATGATTTTTGTTCTAATGTTTTCCATTGTTCTTCAGAAATTCCCAAAGAACCACAAACCACATTTTGATTATGAATTTCTCTCTGCAGTGAAGATGTCATGAGGTTTATCATAATCTCTGGACGACGCGTATGGAGATTTCCATATTTATCCTTATATTGCCTTTTAGATGAACATATCTTTTCCACAACACTCCAAGGTAACTGCTTAGGCCCATAGGGGTCCAGAAGCCAAAGAGTGGGATATTGTAAGTTAGCTTCATTCAATGCAACATCTACTGCCTCTTCAATAGGCAGCGTTACAATTTTTGATTTTATATTGAAAGATGCTAATATCGTAAACAGGTTTTGCTCTTGTAACTTTAATTCTTCTATATTTGCATTATATGTATTTAAAAAGAGTAGTCCCGGCCGAGCATATCTATTCAAACATTCAGCCGCCAAAGCAGCAGTTCCAGGCCATTCTTCACCTATTTCTATGCAACTACATTGGCCCCACGAAGCATAAAGATCAATTATATCAAGAGATGGAACGCTCTTCGAGTGATTGCCAACCATCTCAGACCATACATTCAAATAATGACGTAAAAATTCATGTTTCTGCTTACTATGCCAAGGCACAACTTCATAATAAAGACCATTATTACCCTTGACGTAATTCATGAAGTATAATTAATACGAACAATAATAAATATTTTTCTTTAAGTCAACTAATATCTTGTAGACTTCTTTTTAAGTAATACTTCTTTCCGTAATTTTCTAACTTATGGACTACATTATCCCTGAATCGTATCCAGTTAACGTTTTTGTGTTGCTTGTTGTAGTTCAACTTTCCCACCTTATAAAGGTCAACAAAATCATGAGTCATGTCAATAATCTCGAGTGTTTGATTTGGATCCCAAACAGGTTCTAATGATACAAACGTGAGAATCCCCATCTCATGGGCTTTTTTCAGAGAATCAATTCTTTCACTTGTAGGTGCAGCATGGGGTTCGATTTCACTTCTCATCAGTTCATCAGTGAACACCAGAGTTGCACCATAACTACTCAGCTCCGGGTTTTTTGAAAGTAAGTCAAAATCTCTTTCAGATCTCTTTCCACCTTTTGTTAATATTTCTACTTTAAGACCGTGATCATGTAATAATTTAATCGCTTCCCTAGTCAATTTTTCTTTTACATCGAGCGGTTGATAAGGATCTGTAGTAAAGGACAATAGTATCGGTCTTTTTTCGCCAATTTCTTCAAGTTTAATTGCATCGATTTCCAGTTGCTTCAGTACATTTTTTCTAACAGCAGGTAGACAGAATTCTTCTCTTTTCCTGAATGTTGCTGATGGAGCATAACAATAGGTACATCCGTGCTCACATCCCCGATATATATTTGCGGCAAGTTCACAATATTCGCGTGCTCTCCCCGTTGTTTCATAAATTATTGATGTGATACTGCCCACCTTTTGGTGTTTCTTAGTAACTCGGAAAGATAAACTCTTGCCTTTTGGAGGTACACTTACATGAAGTTGTTTTATTCCAGTTTCCATATTTATCACTCATTCTATAATATTTATTTATAATTCATCCATTAAATAAAGAACCTGTCATTAGTGAGAATATTGTAATTTTTCTTCTTTTTACTATGAATAGCCGATATCATGGAAAAGTTACCCATCTGCCTATTAAAGGAACTCCTTTTTAGACAGATATGCTCTTAGATTACACGTGTCCTCATTGTATTTTGAGAGGACCTTACTGCAACCTTACGAAATATACCACTCTTTTTGGACTCTCGAAGGAGTGATTTACCCTGTTGAAAAGTATCGACAATGATAGGTTCCTGATTCGGGTGGTAATTAGGCTTGGTGGACTTTGGATTCTTGTTGCACTCCCTATATTACCGGATGACACCTGAATCAACAAAGCATCATTGAGTTCGATAACACTTATAGATATCTATAAGTAACTATAAAATACATATAACCTCAATCTAAAGAGGAACTATCGTGGCTTCTACCGCTGACCAAACAACAATACCAACCACAAAGTCCGTAAGAGACCGGCTGAAAAGCTACGGTCAGAAAGGGGAGACCTATAGCGAGATTCTGGAGCGCCTCATGGATGCTGTCGATAAAGGGGAATTCATGGACCGTATGTACAGGCGCCTGGAAGAAAAGGATCAGTTTTTCTCACTTGATGAGATCTGAGTGAGCAGAATGACCTACCGGATAAACGTGCACCCGCACGTAAGGAAATTCCTCAGCTCACAGGATCTTGAAACGAAGAACAGGCTTGTAGAAGGCCTTAGGAAGTTAGAGAACGATCCCTTGGGCAACGATATCAAAAAACTGAAGGGTACTAAAGGCCGGCAGGACCTCTACAGGCTTCGTATAGGAGACTACAGGGCGATTTTTGCTATCGAGGACGACATGGTTTATGTACTCGAGATAATCACTCGCGAACACGGGTACAAGTGGCTTTAACATTGCTTTTTTCTTTTTCCAGCGATATCCTTCAGTTCATCGGGGATACTCTCAAAGAATAAGGTGTCTATGATCCACTGATACTCACCTCCTTTAAATACAGTCCTCACATTCTACTCTTCATGACCACCCCCGACCTCGCCACCTACATCAAGGAAGCCGAAGCGATCGAAGAGATGTACATGGACCTGCTGGAAGGCACGACCCAGAGAAGGATGAGGCATGCTGATGACGGCTCCACGGGGCTGCAGAATGTCCAATATAAGGTGTGTGTCATCAATTCCAGTAGCGAGCCGCTACAACGCTCCCTTCTGGTAAAGTATGAGGTCTGGTATGAGCTTTGCAGGAGGCTTGCTCTTGAATATCCGGGCAGGGGCGGGAATGCGAGGTATGAAAGCTTTACAGGGCTGCATGAGAAGATACTGAGCCTTATCGGCCTGAAGGACCCTGCCACCAACTCCAACGAGAAGAAGCACCTGAAGGAGGGTTTCCTGTCATCCTTTGATGCCCAGGTCAGCATGCTCTACACAATAGAACCCCTCATAGCTTCAGCCAGGAACAGCTACAGGAAAATGATCACAGCAGACCTGGTAAATTCGGGACTAAACGAAGCTGAGAGCCTGTATCAGCAAGGTCTGGTCCGCGCTGCCGGTATCATGGCAGGTTTCGCTCTTGAAAGATACTTAAAGACACTGTGCGAGGTTAACGGGATCGAACTGGAATCTGATGACACAATGATCACAATGGCCCGGAAGCTTCTTGCATCTGATGAGCAGTATGACATTGATCCTGAGCTCCTCAAGTCAATGGACCATCTTGAAGCTTTAAAGGATAAGTGCACCAATCCGCATGAAGAACCTCAGGAACAGGAGGTCAGGGAACTGATCGACAGGGCGCGGGAAATAATCTTCCTGGCTTTCTGTTGAGCAAACAGATGTTTAGATGCTAAACAATGATCAGTATCTTCTAATGATCCGAACCAGGATATGTATATATCTCCCACGCTTAATTTCTACCATTAAATCATTGGGACGAAGTTGTGTGGTTTGGGACCTTGCAAGTTAACAGAAATACTGGGGTTTCAGCCCTTGTAGCTTTCATGGAAAGGCTGACTGACGGCTATACAGTCCCGGTGTGAGCTTTCCATATCCGATGCGTGCACTGCGCATGCACCTTTATTTTTTCCGTATGACTGGTGCAAGAACGCCATATCAGGCAATGGGATATTTCAGAAGCATGAGCTGCAGCAAGGATGGCGCAGGATCCATTTTGTCCTGCCTCATGGTCAGCGGCGTGAGTGTCAAAAGTGGTAGAGCGCTTTGATCATACGTATCCCCTTACGGGCCCGGACAGGCCCGTGCCTGCCACCTCATATCATCATCAGCAAAGCGATCAGGGCAAGAAGGCCCAGCAGGAAGAAACCGGCAAGCGCCAGGATGACTTTCTTTCTCGCTTATCATCTTCAACTGAGATCGTTAAGGGATTCGGGTTATATTTTTTCTCCATATACGCCCCTATCCCTGTTCCGAGGGCAACTCCAATTAACGGCCCGATGGCGATCATGTCTATCAGGAGACCGATAGGAAGACCAAGAGGAATGCCGATGGCCATTCCGACTGCCATGAAATGACTTTTTGGGTATCTCTTATCCTGCATGGGCTAAACTATAGGTTGAATATATAAATACTAAACTATGCAAAAGATCCACGTACTGTCAGGCCGCTGGCATCCTCCGGTTCCTTCGGTTACCAGAATACAAGCACGATCTATACCGAGGTGTATGAGGTTTCAGGTGCTGCAGGTGAATGGACACTTAGTATACTTCCTGTGAACACTGATAACTTCGAGTACAGTATCACTACGGGGGAACTGAGATAAGACAGGGCTACTGACCCTGTACTTTTTATTGATCTATCCTGGTCTTTTTTGATAGGTTTGGATATGGTGGTGGTCTGGATGACCGGGCATCTATGTAGTAAACCAGCGATAGTGCTGGTATTTCTAATGTTCTATATTCTTGTACTGGTGAGCATTGCTCTTGCAGGGCTTGGTGCAGTTTAATAGTATACCGCCCCCATCGGTGGGTGCGGGCACTAACTTTCTTGCTGCAGAGCCATTATAATAGATAAGTATTTATATTTATTTTTAGAATAATATATTGAGGATTGTTCATAAGGAGTATTGCATGAACAAAAAAGATGAAGCTACATTCAATGAGTTCAAGAAAGTATTTCACAGATACCTGGATACAGATGACCTTTCGGATCAGGAGTTCCTCCTCAGGGATGACATGATCCAGTTTATCAAGAACGCCTGCATAAGAAGTCTTGTGGTCTGTTAGGTATGGATCCTGGTGAGCAGTAACAGGGTCCTGTACTCGCTATGCATGCGAAGACGGGTCTCTTCAGCTTCTGATAGCTCCTGCTGCCCACTGTCTCCTATAATTGCGGATGGTGTGTGCTCTTGTACTTCCGGACAAAATACTTATCCGATTGTGCCCTATCTTTTAATCGGAACAATTATTCCATTAGCGGGGTATTATTATGGGTAAACCGGAAATCTTTATTGAGAAATCAGGAAATAACTCCTTCAGGGCCTATGACATTCCCTTGATGATGAAAAACCTGAGGCAGGATGCAGTCAGGGGTCTTATTGACCTCAGTGAGGATGATATCCAGTGGTTCAGGACATACAGCTTCGCTCTGCAGCAGCTGGAACTCAATGCCGGGGCTAGGTCTCCCAATTTCAATGAGAGTGACTGGGGAGGTACCATCGAGGATTTCGGGAAGGTCAAAGCCATGGTGGATGAAATGGAAAGGGTGGGTGTGGTAACCAATGTGGGATGGACCGCAGGAGGCAACTCCCTTTTTAATGCTCCGAATCCCGGGATGTCCTTTTTCAATATTCCTGCACCTGCACGTTACAGGCAGCATGTTTACTGCCTGATTGATGCACATCTTGACAAGCTATATAACCGGGGCTGAGCTCTATTTATCTTTCTTCTCTTATTTTATTCCGTAAATCACAGGCGGTTAAATTTATATAGAACTGCTTGCATTTAGATTGAGCAGTATGAGTATCCCGGATACTCGATGGCAACTAATGCTAACTTTCCATATTGATAGAATGACTCATGGTTATAAGGAGGTTATAATTTGGCAGGACAGCCCAGGTACGTTTTAGGAAGCGGTGGCAGGAGATCTTCAAGCGGAAGAGATGCACAGAGCATTAATATCCTTGCAGGTAAAGCCGTGGCAAAGGCAGTAAGAACCACACTTGGTCCCAAGGGTATGGACAAGATGCTTGTGGACTCCCTCGGTGATATTGTAATTACCAACGATGGCGCGACCATTCTCAGGGAAATGGATATCGAGCACCCGGCAGCCAAGATGGTGGTCGAGGTCTCAAAGACCCAGGATGATGAGGTTGGCGACGGTACTACCACAGCAGCCGTACTCACCGGAGAGCTTCTCGCAAAGGCAGAAGAGCTTCTCGACAAAGGGGTCCACCCCACGATCATAGCTTCAGGGTACAGGCACGCCGCAAAAAAATGTGCTGAGATCCTCGACACAATTACAATAGACGTTTCTAAGGACGACAGGGAAACTCTGAAGAAGCTTGCCAGGACCGCCCTTACAGGGAAAGGTGCAGGCGAGTACAAGGAGTTCCTTGCAGATATCGTGCTCGATGCTGTCCTTTCCGTAGCAGAGGAGACCGAGGATGGCATAAAGGTGGATGTGGGTGACATCACCATCGAAAAGAAAGAAGGTGGAAGCATCCTTGATACTGAGATGATCTCCGGCCTTGTCATTGACAAAGAGCGTGTCAGGCCCAACATGCCAAAGAAGATCCAGAACGCTAAGATCCTGCTGGCAAGCTTTGGCATAGAGTTCCATAAGATCGAGAAGGATGCCGAGATCAAGATCACCTCTCCGGACCAGATGCAGCTTTTCGTTGAGCAGGAAGAAAGAATGGTCAAGGAAATGGTTGACAAGATCATCGCAAGTGGCGCCAATGTAGTGTTCTCCCAGAAGGCCATTGACGACCTTGCACAGTACTATCTCGAGAAGGCAGGCATCTACGCATGCAGGAGGATCAAGAAGAGCGACCTCCAGAAGCTGGCAAAGGCAACCGGGGCAACCCTGTTCCAGGATGTCACCGACATCAGGTCAAGCGACCTCGGATCTGCCGAAATGGTGGAAGAGAGGGATATCGGCGGCGCCAATATGACCGTCCTTACCGGATGCAGGGAAGAGAAGACAGTCTCCCTTGTTCTCCACGGTGGTACAACACACATCGTGGATGCACTCAAGCGTGCGCTCAATGACGCACTTTGTGTAGTGGGCGTTGCACTGGAAGACAAGAAGATCGTTGCAGGCGGCGGCTCACCGGAAATAGAGCTTGCACTCAGGCTCAGGGAATATGCTGCAACCCTCAAGGGCAGGGAACAGCTCGCAGTAAGCAAGTTCGCTGAAGCGTTCGAGATAATCCCGCAGACTCTTGCAGAGAATGCAGGTCTGGATGCCATTGACATGCTTATCGAGCTTCGCTCCCAGCACGAGCAGGGCAACAAGAACGCAGGCCTTAACGTTTACACCGGTAAGGTCGTGAACATGTACGACATGGACGTCCTTGAACCTCTCAGGATCAAGACACAGGCTATCAATTCCGCCACAGAGGCAACCGTAATGATCCTCAGGATCGATGACGTCGTTGCAGCAAGTGGCAAGGGCGGCGCAATGCCCCCGGGAATGCCCCAGCCTGACATGGACATGTAAAGTTGCTTGGATTTACTTTGTAGTGCCGGAGTTCCCGGCATTATTCTCTTTTCTGTCTTGAAATCTGCTCCTATTGTTTCCTATACTGGGATGATGGTACTGCAATAGCGGTGTCAGAGGCAGTCTCTTCAGTATTGTAAACCTGGTTGGTAGTTGTATACGATAAGTTTTTTATAACATGTAAACCATCTGCAAAAAAAGGTTGACATAGCTTATACAGCCTGGTATTGGTGCTTGCATGATGCAATATTGTCATATTGTGCACCCAGTACTATTTCAATTGTAAACCTCATCAGTCAGTTGGAAGTGTATCCTGGCAGGACTGAGGTCGTGATCATGAGGTTTACAGCTCAGGTGAAGAAGGGAGGATCCATGAAAGAAAATTATCATTATGAGAACTATTACGAGAGCGATATCCGAAAAATGGCGATAGCATCTCTTTTTACCGCCATGATAGCAGTCGGGGCATTTATCCGGATACCGGTCCTCATAAGTCCTGTTCCTATTACTTTGCAGGTGCTGTTCATATTCCTCGCAGGTGCCATGCTTGGTGCACGCTGGGGATCCATGAGTGTGATGATCTACCTGCTGCTTGGGATCATCGGACTGCCTGTGTTCTCCGGAGGCTCATCAGGTATTGGCGTGCTGCTTGGACCTACCGGTGGATATCTGATAGGCTTTGTGCTTGCTGCTTTTCTCATAGGCACACTTTCCGACAAGTGGGGCACTTCCGGTGTGCTCCGGAATGCGCTATTCATGTCTGCAGGCTTACTCGTGATCTATCTGCTGGGTGCTGCTTATATGGTTCACATTGCACGCATCTCAGTGGAAAGTGCTATCTTTGTGGGTGTTGCTCCATTCATTCCGGGGGATTTGCTTAAAATCGCATTCTCTTCTGTGATCGCCGCAAAATATTCTCTTGAGTAGGTGCCCCATGGATAGCATTGCGCCCGGGAGATGAACATGATAGATATCCGCGACCTGTGTCACACTTATCCTGACGGGACTCCGGCACTGGACTCAGTGAGCCTGCAGATCGATGAAGGTGAATTTGTTGTCATTGCAGGGAGGAACGGCAGCGGTAAATCCTCCCTTATCCGGCACATCAATGCCTTGCTCCTTCCCTCGGGTGGCTCCGTACATGTGAACGGCTTGTGCACTTCGCAGAAGAAACACCACCCTGCTATCCGCAAGGCCGTGGGTATCGTCTTCCAGGATCCTGACTCCCAGTTCATCGGCATGACCGTGGAGGAGGACATCGCCTTTGGCCCGGAGAACATGGGCCTTCCCTCTGCAAGGATAAAGGAGCTTGTGGAAAGCTCTATGGAGACCATGGGGATCTGTGAACTAAGGTCCCATTCTCCCCGTGCCCTCAGTGGCGGCCAGAAGCAGAAGCTTGCTATTGCAGGAGTGCTTGCAATGGAGTCCCAATGTATCGTATTGGATGAGGTCACTTCCATGCTCGATCCTCTCTCAAGGCAGGAAGTACTTGACGCTGTCAGGCGCATCCGTGAGCAAGACACTACTGTTATCTGTGTCACTCACCGGCTCGAGGAGGCTGTGGATGCGGATCGTCTCATTATCATGGATTCAGGAAGCGTTGTGGCTGACGCATCTCCCCGGGATGTATTCAAAAAATACGACCTCGAAAGGTATGGAGTTGAGATACCACCTGTGGCAGCACTCTCAAAAATGCTTGCCAGTGCAGGATTCCCCGATATCGGGCTTGCCCTTACGAAGGACGAGTTGCTGGAGGCTCTGTGTCAATAGTGGTCCGGGATGTGAATTTCCGTTACAACCCCGGCACTTCTCTGGAGAGGACCGCCCTTGAGGATGTCAGTCTCTCCATCGGCAGGGGCGAGTTCGTGCTCATAGGCGGTGCCATCGGCTCAGGCAAATCGACACTTATACGGCATTTCAACGGCCTGCTCAGGCCCTGTTCGGGACAGGTGACCGTAGATGGCATGCAAGCATCTGAAAAGAAAGTGAGGTCCAGGGTAGGTATGCTTTTCCAGTTTCCCCGGCAGCAACTCTTCGGGAGGACTGTCTTTGAGGAGCTGGCCTTCGGTCCTAAAAACTTCGGGCTCCGGGGGCCTGAAATTGAAAAGCAGGTGCATTATGCACTGGAATTACTTGGCCTTGGTAAGGATATCTCCGCCGAGTCACCCTTAAGACTGAGTGGAGGCCAGAAGAGGCTGGTTGCCATAGCAGGCGTCCTGGCATGCAGGCCGGAATATCTGGTGCTGGATGAACCTCTCTCAGGACTGGATGCAGAGAATAAGAGCTTGCTCATTTCCGCTCTCAGGCTCCTCAATTCAAATGGCATCACGATCATTGTGGTATCCCATCGTGTATCGGATATGTTGTCCCTTGCAGACCATGTATACTGGCTTGACCGGGGAAGGCTCGTGTTCAGCGGTACTCCTGCAGAGTATGCCGGGCATGGCTCCCTTCCTCTTCCTGAGATCACATGCCTCATGAAGGAACTGCGTACCAGGGGATTCGATGTAAGGGGCGACATCTTCGACACAGATGAGGCCTTCCGGGAAATATCCCGCATGCTGGGGCCAAAGAGGGTCACGGGGGCAACTGAGCAGTGAGCACCCTTCTGTTCAGGTATGTCCCAGGCAACTCTTTTCTTCACATGCTTGACCCGAGGGTGAAGATAACTGCAATGCTGGTAGCAAGCATCAGCATCTTCATGTCCTCCACTTTCAGGGAAATGGCCGCCATATTGCTGGTGTTCTATCTACTGCTTCTTATTTCCTCCGTATCTCCCAGGGTAGTATTCGGATCCCTCAGGCCTATGCTGATATTCCTGGCCCTGATATTCACTCTTCAGCTCTTCCTTACCGGAGGTGATCCCCTATTCTCCCTGATGGGGCTGGATGCCACATACCAGGGACTGGTAAAAGGATCACTGCTTATCCTGCGATTCATTCTCCTGCTGATGTTCGCCTCACTTCTCACAGCCACAACAAGTCCCTCCATGATGACGGCGGGGATAGAACGCATGCTTCGCCCTTTACCTTCAAGGAAATTCGGCATCTCCTCCTTTGACCTTGCGACCATGATGTTCCTTTCCCTGCACTTCGTGCCTCTTCTTTATGAAAGCTTTAACCACCTCCGGGATTCCCAGATCTCACGTGGCCTGGATGCAAAGAAAAATCCTGCACGAGCTCTCTATTCCTTGTCTGTTCCCATGATCAGGACTGCCTTCAGCTCTGCAGAGGATGTGGCTGTTGCCATGGAAAGCCGCTGCTACCAGGGTCATCACCGCAGCTCCCTTCATGAACCGCAGCTCCGGAAAAAGGACCTGCTATCATTGCTATTCTTTGCCATTGTCATGCTTTTAGTTATATGAGTCCGTAAGATAAATCGGCCGATCTCTCTGGCCCTCATGCAATATGCATAAATATATGCACATATGTTCATATGTTTATGACAGATGATCCAGAGCATGTATGTGCCGATCAAGAATCAATATCACTTCTCTTGCAAAGCATTCCTTCGGAGGATGAGCTTTGCAGGATATGCGACATCTTCGGTGCATTGCAGTCAGAGACCCGGCTGAAGATACTATTCCTGCTTTCCGGGGGCGGCCTGTGTGTCAAGGAGCTTGAAGGGGCACTTGATATTTCCCAGCCTGCCATCTCCCATAGCCTGCGGACCCTGCGCCAGCTTGATCTGGTGCGCGTGAAAAAGGAAGGCCGGTTCGCAGTCTACCATATTGCAGATGAGCACGTGCATACCCTCATTGACATGTGCCGGAAACACGTCTCAGAGCATGAGTGATGAAAATGGATGCACAACTTTCAATACTGGCGGGAATTGCCATGGAATCATGGCATCTCTTCGTGGAAATGGCTCCTTACCTCTTCCTGGGGTTCGTTATAGCTGGCCTTCTGCATGTATATATCCCTGAGAAGCAGATCATGAGATATCTGGGCAGCTCCGCAGGAAAGGTCAGGTCGGCACTGCATGCATCATTGCTTGGAGTCCCGATTCCCCTCTGCTCCTGTGGCGTGGTGCCCACTGCCCTGTCACTACAGAAAAGAGGGGCTACAAAGGGTGCCACATTGTCATTCCTGATCTCCACTCCCGAAACAGGCGTTGATTCAGTAGCTATAACCTATGCCCTGCTTGACCCTATAATGACCGTGTTCCGTCCGCTGGTAGCTTTCATAACCGCCCTTTCGGCAGGGATAGCGGAGAATTTCCTCGATCCTCAAAAGCTCCCGGTAGCCGGGGACAAGGCCGTTGTGAAAACGGCTTCCGGGAAAAAGAACGTACTTATGCTCCAGCCCCTGACTGCATGCAGCGACTCTTCCTGCTCATGCCAGCCTTCTCCTGCAAGGGATGCCGTCCCCCCGGGAGCTGGCCGGCTCAAGGAGGGCGTAAGATATGCCTTCGTTGAGCTCCTTGGAGATATTTCCAGGTGGCTTGTATTGGGCATAGTCCTTGCCGGCATGATCTCCTATGCAGTCCCGTATGAGCTTGTGAGCTCTTACCTGGGAGGCGGCATCACTTCCATGCTTTTCATGCTTGTGGTGGGTATTCCCCTCTATATCTGCGCAACTGCATCAACACCGCTGGCAGCAGCCCTCATCGCCAAGGGAATGAGCCCGGGGACAGCATTCGTCTTCCTGCTTGCCGGGCCTGCAACAAATGCCGCCACGCTTACTATGGTGACAAGGTTCCTCGGTAAAAGAAGCGCTGCTCTCTATCTGGGAATGATAGCCATCTGCTCGCTGGGCTTTGGCCTGCTGCTGGACCTGATCTATTTCAGGCTCGGGATCGAGGCGAGTTCAGTTGTTGGCAGTGCAAGTGAGATACTACCTGAGCCATTGAAGCTGGTGTTTGCACTGGCGCTGCTTCCTTTCATTGTTCACGGTGTCTCCAAAAAACAGTGCAAGCAGTGATTTCTAATATTACTGCTTAGCCTTTTTACCCAGGAGAACCTCGGTGGATTTGACTATAGCGAAGACCTCGTCCCCCGGCCGGATATCGAGCCTTTCTACGGCCTCGCTGGTGATTACGGACGTCAGGACCGAGGGCTCTATCTCAAGGGTTACCTTTGCGATAAGTCCTTCACTTTCAACCCTGGTCACTTTGCCCGGTATCCTGTTCCGTGCCGATATCTTCAGTCCTATGTTCTCCCATGAGCCCTCGTCCTTCATGGTATCCTCGATGAAGTCCCTGTTGTGCTCGTACTCGCGGATAAGCTGACGGCCTTCTTCTGTGAGGAAGGTCCCCTGGTCCTTTCCTCCCCGCACGGTCGTCACCACGTCTTTTCCAAGCCTCTCGTTCATGGTGTTAAGCACGTTCCACGCGTGCTTGTAGGAGATGTCCAGCCTCTCGCAGGCTTTCCTGAGGGAGCGCTCCTCATCGATTGCCTTAAGGAGGGCCACTTTCCCCGCACCAATGACCGGCTTACCGTCCGAGGCCAGCCAGACCTTTGTTTTAGTTTCCATGTGTTCCTGTCCTGTACAATTCTCTTATACGAGGTCTTCTTCCTCAAATATAAAGAGCTCGTCTATGCTGGTCTGCAGGCATCTTGCAACCTTGTATGCGAGTTTGAGCGAGGGGTTGTACTTGCCTTTCTCGAGGAACCCTATGGTCTCCCTCCTGACTCCCACACGGCTGGCAAGGTCTTCCTGGGTCATGTCGTATCTGGCCCTAAGCTCCTTTATTCTGGTCTTCATCTTCGCCTCTGCTTACTCCACATCGCCCTTCCTGAACAGGTACCACTGGAATCCCTTTGCAGTGACCGCCATTACCAGGATCAGCAATCCCAGTACCTGGTCAACTGTCAGTTTCACGAGTTCAAAGTAGTTCACCCAGAACAGTACGGCAAGCAGAACAATTGTGACGAACCATGAGTAGGAGAGTCCGTAAGAACCAATCCTGACGGTCCTCTCATCCTTCATCGGGCCATCCTTGAATCTTTTTGCCCTTATGAATGTAACAAAGATGATCACTGCACCTGCATTTATCAGACCGATGGCCATTTCCTGATAATTCTCCAGGAAAGCCACCATTGCCACTCCTGCCATGATCACGATCGCAGCTATGGAGTACATAGTTTTCGTGTATTTTTCCATTTTGTTCATTATTATCAGCTCCGATATTGTTCTAACATTATGCTATCTATTTACATCTAAATGTTATATTTAATTACTTTAATGTTAGTTATATCTAACATAACATTTCACCTATTTATACCTGTGCTCATTCACAGGGCGACGCTATCAAAACATCTGAAAGCACGCAAATACCATGGCCGATGGCATGTGGAAATGTGTTTTCATCTATAACTTCAAACCCCATTGAAGTTTAAGCAAAGTATATACGGACCTGCCTCGTACACTTTAACTAAAGATTTAATCACTTTCCTCCAGGCACAGGTCGTGGTAAAAATGAAACTTGTAGCAGTCAAGGCATGGTCATGCGTGGTATGCATGCTTATACTCTTCTCCCTTATCTCAGGGTGTATCGGCAACAAAGATCAACTCTCTTCCAACCTCGCCGGTCCGTGCACCGGCCAGCTCTCAGGTGCGGGAGATGAATTCTTTATTCTGGCTCCTAAGGTGCTCTTCTCCGGCAGTGAGAGTTCCATAACCATGGCAGCCTTTGATAAAGGAGAGCCGGTCAGCCGCTGCATCGAATATGCCCTTGTGGACGAGAATAACACCGAGGTCCCGCTTATCACCGCATCCACCACGGCTGCAGGAAATTCAGTAGCTTCCTTCGAAGTGCCTGATGTGAAGGAAGGGCGCTATGTGCTCACGGCAAGACCGGCAGGTTATGAGCGCAATTTCACCGCCACTGTGGAAGTGGTAAGGAACAATCCGCTCTTCATCGAAACTGATAAGCCCATATACAAGCCGGGCCAGACAGTCCACGGCAGGATACTTTCCCTTAACAACAACCTGGTGCCTGTGGAGCAGGACATAGTAGTGGAAATAATGGATGCAAAAGGCATCAAGGTATTCAAGGAGGAAGTGAGCTCCAACGAATATGGTGTAGCTTCCTTCGATCTGCCCCTGGCTTCGGAACTCAATCTGGGTACATGGAAGATAAAGGCAACAGCCGGGGATTCTGTTTCCAATGTGGACATCCAGGTGGACAAGTATGTGCTTCCGAAGTTCGATGTGGCCGTAAGCACGCCGCAGGACTGGTTCCTTGTATCGGACAAGATAACAGGCACAGTATCATCTTCTTATTTCTTTGGCAAGGACGTGGAAGGCGAGGTGCTTGTGGAAGCCTTCCGCTATGTAGGCGAATGGGAGCAGTATGCCACCTATAATGCAAGGCTCAGCAACGGCTCTGTAGATTTCGAGCTCCCTGCCGTGAGATATGCAGCAGGAACCTATGGTGCTGGCGGGCAGGCAAGCCTGATGCTCAATGTCACGGTCACTGATACGGGTAACCATAGCGAGACCAGCAACAAGCTGCTGATCATTGCTGAATCTCCTCTAGTGCTCCAGATAATTCCCGAATCCAGTTATATCAAGCCAGGCATGCCGCTCCAGGTGCTTGTGGTGACCAAGGATCCGGGAGGAAAGCCTGTGGATACTCAGGTGACCGTTGATGCGGCATTCACGGACGAATCATATCAGGATAACAGGGACCAGCAAACCGTGTCCACAAAGAACGGTGTTGCTCTCATTACCTATGATGTGCCTGAGTCAGCCATGCAGTGCTCCATTACGGCGAGTGCCGACAGTGCGTATGCATACAAGGAACTGAATGCCGTATACTCGCCAAGCGCAAGTTTCATCCATATAACTCAGCTCACCGACGGAGTCCCGGAGGTGGGAGACACCATCTCCTTCAGGGTGTACTCCACCAATCCGGGAACTGTGTTCTACGATGTGTTCGCCAACGGAAGGACCGTGTATTCGGGCACAAACAGGAATCAGGACATCGATATCCCTGTGACCATGCAGATGAGCCCGCAGGCAAAGGTCGTGGCATACATGATCAATCCCAACAGCGAGGTTTCCGTGGATGTGCTGCCTTTTGAGGTGCAGTTCTCCTCACAGGTGGACCTGCAGAATTCCTTTAACAGCGAGTCCGTGGGGCCGGGGGACAATGTGACCGTTAACTTCGATGCAGGCAGCAGGTCCATGATAGGCTTCTCCATCGTTGATGAGTCCGTGTACTCACTGAGCGAAGGCAGGCTCAACCTTAAACAGGTGTTCGACGAGCTGGAAAAACGCTTCATGGAGCCCCAGGCAGAATCGCATCCCCACTGGTACCGTGAGGGTGCCTATGAGATGCTGGAAAGCACCGGTGTGACAGTAATGGCCTCCCCGGGCATCAATGTCCCGAGATCGCAAACCCGGGGCTGGGAAGCCGACGGTTTTGCAGGCGGTTTTGATGACATGTTCAAAGGCGTTGAGAATGAAATGCCTGTAGATGCCCCTGCCATGGAAGCGCCTATGGATACCGTCACAGACTCTGACGAAGCCTCTCCACAGGAGACAGGTTCGGGCGCTTCCCTTGCCGAAGTGCAGAGAATGCGCCAGTTCTTCCCTGAGACATGGATGTGGATGCCTGACCTGCTCACGGATGAGCAGGGGCTTGCCAGCCTTGAGCTGATCGCTCCTGACAGTATCACCACCTGGAGGCTGCATGCGGTGTCCTCGGGTCCTGACGGTATAGGTATTTCCGAGGCCGGGCTGAGGGTGTTCCAGGACTTCTTCATCGACCCCGACCTGCCGTACTCGGTCATCAGGGGCGAGGAGTTCCCTGTACAGGTGCAGGTATACAATTACCTTGACAGGGAGCAGAACGTTATGCTCACTCTGTCGGATGCCGACTGGTTCGATATCGTAGGCGAGGATGTGGAGGAGGTCACAGTGGATGCCAACAGTGTCGGCTATGCAAGTTTCACCATCCGGCCCACGGATGTAGGCAGGAAGGTCATCGAGATAAAGGGCCAGACTACAGAGAAGGCCGATGCTGTCAGGAAAGAGCTGATCGTTGAACCTGAAGGCGTTACAAGGGAGCTTGTGGACAACGGTATCCTGAAGAACGGGTCAGTGATAATGGACGCAACACTTCCCGAAGGAATAGTCCCTGATTCCGGGAAGGTGCTTGTAAGCTTCAGCCCTAGCATAGTGGCCCAGACCATCAACGGTGTTGATGACCTGCTGGGGATGCCCTATGGCTGCGGTGAGCAGAACATGATGCTCTTCTCAACTGATGTTGAAGTGCTGCGCTATCTCGAGGCATCTGGGCAGGATAACCCGCAGGTCAAGGCCAAGGCAGAAATGTACATAGTCACAGGTTACCAGCGCCAGCTCACATACAGGCACAGCGACGGCTCCTTCTCGGCCTTCGGTGAGGGCGACCCGGAGGGCAGCCTCTGGCTGACGGCATTCGTGCTTTCCCAGTTCAGCGGTGCAAGGGACCTTACAACCATAGATGAAGGTCTCCTTGATGATTCCGCTTCCTGGATAGAATCCCACCAACAGGCTGACGGCTCCTGGGAGCCGGTGGGCTTTGTGATACATGAGGATATGATGGGCGGTGTCAGCGGCACCTATGCCCTGACTGCTTATGTGACCCTGGCCCTTGATGAGTACGGCTCCGCTAATCCGGTAGTGATGGCCGGTGCCCGCAAGTACCTTGAGGACAACCTTGCAGCCCAGAAGGACCCCTATGCACTTGCAATCGGTACCATTGCACTGCAGAAGCTTGACAGCCCGTTTGCCGATAAAGCCCTGAACGACCTGCTCGCACTTGCAAAGCAGGATGACAGTGGCACATACTGGGGCTATGGAGAGGCTAACGTTCCAATGCCATACGAGCACCGCGGCTATGATTTCATGGTGCCGTCAAGCAAGAATGTCGAGACCACGGCCTATGCAACCCTTGCGCTCATAGAGGCAAAGAACCCTGTGGCCAGCTCTTCACTGAAGTGGATAGCAGCACAGCGCAACTCCAACGGCGGTTTCTCCAGCACCCAGGATACGGTCATGGCCTTCAGGGCGCTTATGAGTGCTGCAGCCTCAGCCGGCAGGGATGTGAATGCAACCGTAACTGTACTCGCAGGCAACACCACTATCAGGTCCATAGAAATAGGTTCCCGCAATTTCGATGTGGTGCAGATAGTGGAGATCCCCCATAACGCATCCCGGGCCAGGCTCGAACTTGAGGGCACGGGAGAGGTGAGTTACCAGCTTGTAAGGCGCTTTAATGTGATACTGCCGGATATCACTCCGCAGAAAGAGATAGAACTTGATGTGGATTATGATTCCTCCAATGTCACGGTGAACGATATCGTGACCGTGAACACCAGGGTGAAGTACAACGGCCTGCGCGGCGTCGATGGCGGTCTAACATCCAGCGGAATGATGATAGTGGATATTGCGGTGCCCACGGGATTCACACCTGTCACATCAAGCCTCACGGCCCTTAAGGACGAAGGCGTGATAACCCGCTACGAGGTCGCAGGCCGCAAGGTTATACTCTACATCGATGACATGCAGCCGGGAGAGGAGATAAGATTCAATATCCATATGAAGGCACTGTTCCCGGTGAAGGCCGTCGGGCAGGAGAGCAGGGCATATTCGTACTATAACCCGCAGGTGAGTGCCGAGGCAAATGGTACGGATATGACCGTGAGTAAGTAAAAAGGAGGGGATTGCTTTCCCCTTCACATATCTTTCAGTTGCTCAGAGCGTTTTCCACTCTGGTCATTATCTCTTTAACTTCACTTTCCTGAAGGTCCAGGTCCTTGTTCTTCTGCATACCAAGCTCTGTCAGGACTATGTGCTTGTCGACTGTGAATCCTGCAAGTTCCGGGGACTTTTTTGCACATATAAGGGCGCAGCCGTCGATTGCTATTATCTCGTCAGTCTCTTCTGTGCTCTTGAGAATTCCGGGTACCTTGCCTCCGATTCCCACGGTGCACAGTATCCTGCCTTGTAAGCTCAACTGCAACTATGTTTGACATCTGTCCCGCATTGGAGCCGCCGGCACATGCGTACAGGCCGATATTTGCAGCCTCACACGCACATTTTGCGTTTTTTGCCATTTTCTCCTCTCTGTTTTACTTTGTGATCCATTCCTTTACCTTCTCGACCGTTGGGACCTTTCCAGCAATCTTCACATCACCATCAACAACAACAGCAGGCGTGATCATCACTCCGTAGGAAAGGATCTTGTCCATGTCCTCAACTTTAAGCACCTGCGCATCCACACCAAGCTCAGCGACTGCCTGCTCGACTATTTCCTTTGTCTTCTTACACTTTGCACAACCTGAACCAAGAATTTCTATTTTCATCTTATCACCTTTGTATTCATCCAATCAGTATACTATAATATCATTTTCCTCTTTCCAGTATCGAGGTCAATTCATCCGCATGGGACATACTCTTCCTGATATTGTCACAAACGGTTTCCATGTCGTACCTCACCCGGATAATCTCTGTCCGCAGGGTGTCGGTATCAAATACCGCGCAGCTTGCACGGTTATCTTCATCCCTGGGCTGGCCCACCGACCCGGGATTGACCAGGGTCACATCCCCGATCTTCCTCACAAAAGGGGTATGTGAATGGCCGACAAAAATAAAATCGGCGTCCAATCCGTTTATATATCCTCTGATAACTTCCTCGGGAGTATCCGGCCTTATGTAATCATAGAAGGACAGGGGGCTGCCATGGGTAAAGTATAGTTTTCTCCCGTTCTCCACTCTTTCCAGACTAAAGGGGAGCTTCTTCAGGAATCCCAGTTGCCTCTCGTTGAGGACATTCCATGTGTATTCCCTTGTGGATACTGAAAGGTGCTTGTATTCGTAGCCGCAGCCGCATTCCATTCTGAACGCAACGGCATTATCGTGGTTACCCCGGACAGTTGGTATGCCCTGCTTATCCAGCAGGTCGATACACTCGCCCGGTGAAGGCCCGTAGTCCACGATATCCCCAAGGCAGATAACCTCATCGTGAGCTATGGACATGACCGCATCAAGAGCCTGCATGTTCCCGTGGATGTCTGAGATTACCAGTAGCTTCATTAGTGCACCTTTTCCTCATCTTTCTCATTACAACATATAATAGCCGAACAGAATTCCGGATATCGTGGCAGCCACAATAACGAGAGATATGTAGGAGAGTCCTTTCTTCACTCCCATTATGCGGCTGATGACTATCATGTTTGGCAGGCTCAGTGCCGGGCCGGCCAGCAGCATGGCTAGCGCGGGAGCCCTTCCCATGCCAAGCACTGTAAGCGCACTAATGATGGGGACTTCCGTCAGTGTGGAAAAGTACATCAGTGCCGCAGCAACGGAAGCTATGAAGTAGGACATTATGCCGTCGCCACCCACGTACTTGACCACGATACTGGCCGGGAGCAGCTCCACGACCATACCTGCAAAGAAGACGCCCACCAGCAGGAGTGGAGTGATCATCCTGACAAGGAACCATGTCTCTTCCATCCAGCTCTTCCTTTCCTCTGCTGAGTACCACTTGAAGGAGAAATACACTGTCAATGCTATCAGGGGTATTTCCACCAGGGCAAGGTAGGTCCACGATCCTATTACCTCGGGAACCACAAGTATGGCCAGCAGCAGCAGGAAGAGATGGGCAGTATGGGAATGCTTCTCACTGCTGAAAGTCCTGATCCCCGGCTGTTTTGTTCTCTGTCTCTCATATATCAGGGCCATTGTCAATCCGATAACTATGGACAGCAGTATGGCAGCCACAGCCCTGGCCGCACCGAGGTCGTAGCCCAGAATCTTTGCAGTATAGACTACTGCCAGGATATTGATGGCCGGTGCGGAGAACAGGAAAGTGGTGGCCGGGCCGATGCCGGCTCCTCTTTTGAAGATGCCTGCGAACAGGGGGAGTACCGTGCAGCTGCATACGGCAAGGAGACAGCCGGATACGGCTGCAACTGTGTATGATATGTATTTGGGTGTGTCCGCTCCGAAGTACTTGAGCACTGATTCTTTTGAGAAAAGGGATGCAATGGCTCCGGCAAGGAAGAATGCGGGAATCAGACAGAGCAGTACGTGCAGGGCCAGGTACTCCTGGACGGACTGCAGACCTGCATTGAACAGATGCATCAGGTAGTCTTGGGTCATGTATTTCAAATATGTTTGAAAATACTATTTAAGGGTTTCTATTTCAAATTTAGTTGAAATGGTTTATATATGATAAGACCCAACCTGTATTATGGGGTTTCAGGGATTCCAGGCCTTAAAACCTCAGAAGCGTGTTCATATGGAGTTGCATATCGAAACTGCCGGAGGCCCAGATGATAGAAACCGTACTTGTGCCGGTCGATTTTACGATCGAGAGTGAGGAGCTTCTTGCCTGTGTAGGGGAATTCAAAAATGCCGGGCTTAAGAGAGTGATATTACTGCATGTTGTGGACATCTATCAGGCCCAGGGACTGGCCCCGATGTTCGAGGAGAATGCAAGAAAGAGGATTGTTGAATACAGACAACTGCTCGATGAGATAGGTGTGGCTGCAAGCACGCTGGTTGTCCACGGCGACGTTAAAAAGACTATTGTAAGGGTCGCAGATGAGGAGGATGTGGATTGTATCGTGATGGGTGCGACAACCTCAGGCCCGGTAAGGGCCCGTCTCATAGGAAGGACGACCGAACACATATCCCGGGAATCTGGGAAAATAGTGCTTATTGAGAAGTATGATACTCTCATGGGGGACGGGACAGAGACCTATGTGAAAGCCTGCTCCACTAAGTTCTCGAAGGTTTTGCTTCCGGTCGATCTTTCCGGGCATTCGGAGGGGATACTGCGGGAGATCGGATCCCTGGGGGATATCATTGATGAGCTGGTATTCTTACATGTGATCGAAGACGGGAACGAGGAAGCCTGGCTTGAAAGTGAGAGGCAGCGCATCCTGGGCCGGCTCGCAGGAATGGGACGCAGGTTTGAGAGTGAGATCAAGGTCAGTTATCATGTGAACATCGGAAGGCCTGCCGAGAAGATAGACACTCTTGCAGAACAGCTGGGCATCACTCTTATTGCAATCACAACTCATGGAATGGGGTCGCTAAGGGGCATACTGCTGGGAAGTACTGCCGAGAGCCTGCTGCGCAGGACGAGAAAGCCAATACTGCTGGTTCCGGCAGGGAAGGAGTGATAGGTATGGAAAAAGGACGGGAAAAAACAAAGGAAAAAGGGACAAGTAAAGAAATAGGAAAAGAAATCGAAAATGGAAGGGAAGAAGAACGAGAACTCGATTTTTTCAGTAAGTACCTGTCCATATGGGTTGCCGTCTGTATCGTACTGGGCACTGCAATAGGGTACCTGTTCCCGGGATTTGCACAATCCCTCAGCAGGATAGAAGTGGCTAACGTTTCCATCCCGGTGGCGCTCATGCTACTGGTGATGATGTATCCGATCATGCTGAAGATCAATTTTGAAGAGGTACTGAATGTCAAGAGGAATTCCAAGCCTCTTACACTTACGGTCATTGTTAACTGGGCCATCAAGCCCTTTACCATGGCCTTCATTGCCTGGCTGTTCATGAGCGTTATCTTCGCAGACCTCATACCGCCAATGCTCCAGGAAGAATACATTGCGGGCATGATCCTGCTAGGTCTTGCCCCATGCACGGCCATGGTGCTTGTGTGGACCTACCTTGCCAGGGCCAACATCAATTACGCGCTGGTGCAGGTTTCCGTGAACGATCTCATAATCCTCGTGCTGTTCGCCCCCCTGGGAGCGCTGCTTGTGGGAGTGACCACGAACTTCCCGGTACCTGTAATGACAATCTTCTTCTCGGTGCTGTTCTACGTGGCAATACCCCTGTCCCTTGCGGTCATCACAAGGCATGCGGCCATAAAAAGGAAAGGTGTTTCCTGGCTTGAGAACAGTCTCATCAGGAAGATCGAGTGGGTGACCCCGGCGGGCCTGCTCGTCACGCTTGTCCTGATCTTCATCTTCCAGGGTGATAAGATAATCAACTATCCACTGCACATCCTGCTCATAGCGATACCCCTGGTGCTACAGACCTACTTCATATTCTTTATCGGATACATGGGAGCCAGGAAACTCAGGATACCCTATCAGGAAGCTGCCCCATCCACATTCATCGGTGCCAGCAACTTCTTTGAGCTTGCTGTGGCAGTCGCCCTTATATTGTTCGGTATCGATTCGGGGGCCACGCTGGCAACCGTGGTAGGCGTGCTGGTGGAAGTGCCTGTGATGCTGCATCTGGTGAGCATCATGAAGAAAAACAGCGCCAAGTTCCGGTTTGGAACAATGGCCTGACATTTTTCCTGCAGTTCAAAAAATCCTAAATATCGCATCTGCCTCCAATGCAAACACAAAAATACTAACAGCCAGATAATTTGGGAAACAAACCATTTCCACAGATTATCATGAATCAGATGACACCTGCCATGCAGCAGTATTATTCGGCCAAGGAGGAGTATGCAGATGCTCTCATATTTTTCAGGATGGGGGATTTCTACGAATCCTTTGGCGAGGATGCAAAGACCATTGCCAGGGAACTGGAGATCACATTAACCACAAGGGGAAGGGGTAAGGATGGGAAGGAAATGCCGCTTGCGGGGATTCCCTACCATGCAATTGACAACTACCTGCCCCGGCTCATTAAGAAAGGCTATAAGGTTGCCATATGCGAGCAGCTAGAGGACCCGAAAACGGCCAAAGGGGTTGTGAAAAGGGGTGTCGTGCGTGTTGTCACGCCGGGTACTGCCATGGACCCCTCCATGTTCCCGGATGCTTCGAATAACTATCTAATGGCGCTTTTTAGGGGGGGGAAGGATTTCGGCCTCGCGTTCCTGGATATCTCCACGGGTGAGTTCCTGACCACGCAGCTTGCGGACAGTTCTCCATATGACAGGATAGCAAGCGAGGCTGCACGCATGGGCCCCTCCGAGTGCATCATGCCGCCTTCCATGCTTGCTGACGAGAAGCTCGTGGAGCGGATAAGGGAGCTGAAGATAATTATCCATGAGTACGGAGAAGATATCTTCGGGCAGGAATGCGCAGATAAGCTGCTGAAGGAGCATTTCCATGTGTCCACACTTGAGGGCATGGGATGCAGCGGGCTACCCTTTGCCGTATGTGCTGCGGGAGCAGCCCTGCAGTATGCTGTTGACACACAGATGCGGGAGCTATCGCAGGTGCAGCAGCTCAAGACATACTTTGACTCGGAGTTCATGGTGCTGGATGCCATCACCCTGCGCAATCTGGAGATAGTCAAGAACGTCAGGGGCGAGGGCAACGATTCCACCTTGCTGGGCGTGCTGGATGACACCAGGACACCCATGGGCGGAAGGCTGTTGCAGAAGTGGCTGCTCAAGCCTCTTGTATCCGTTGGCGATATCAACCACCGGCTGGACGCGGTCTCACAGCTCCTGAGCAACACTCTTGTGAGGTTCGATCTCAGGTCGCATCTTTCCTATGTAAAAGACATGGAAAGGCTGGTGGGAAGGGTACTGTATGGCAATTCAAATGCGAGGGACCTGGTGGCACTTAGAAGGTCTCTGGAGGCTGTGCCGCAGATAAGCGAATCCATGAAAGGGTGCGGGGAATCAGGGCTGCTGGCAGATATCGTTTCACAGCTCTCCTCCTTCAGGGAGCTGGAAGAACTCACGGACCTCATAGGCAGGGCGATAGTGGACGAGCCTCCGGTAAGTGTCAGGGATGGCGGGATGATAAAGTCCGGCTATAACGAAAGACTGGACGAGCTTCGGAACCTTTCAAAGAGCGGCAAGCACTGGATAGCGGAGTTCCAGCAGAAGGAACGGGACAGGACCGGTATCAAGTCGCTGAAGGTGGGCTACAACAAGGTGTTCGGCTATTATCTGGAGGTCACCAAGGCCAATATATCCCAGGTACCGGACGATTACATCCGCAAGCAGACCATGACCAATGCCGAGCGGTTCTACACCCCGCAGCTCAAGGAGCGTGAGAGCGATATCCTCTCCGCTGACGAGAAGATGGTGGCCCTGGAATATGAGCTGCTCTGCGAGATCAATACGGCTGTGGCTTCCCATGCAAAGCAGTTGCAGGACATCGCCTCAACCATAGGCATGCTGGATGTGCTTGCCAATTTCGCCGAAGTGGCGGCTAATAACAATTACATCAGGCCGGGCATTACAAACGACTGCAAGCTGCTTATCAGGGACGGGAGGCATCCTGTGGTCGAGAGTGCGGTCCCGGGCGGTTTCGTACCCAATGATACGGACATGGACTGCCAGAACAACCAGTTCATGCTTATAACAGGGCCCAACATGGCGGGTAAGTCCACATACATGCGCCAGATAGCGATGATAGTTATCATGGCGCAGGCAGGCTCCTTTGTGCCTGCCACACATGCGTCCATCGGCATAGTGGACAGGGTGTTCACCAGGGTCGGCGCCTTCGACGACCTCGCCAGCGGGCAGAGCACCTTCATGGTTGAGATGGTGGAGCTTGCCAACATCCTGAACAACGCAACCCCCAGAAGCCTTGTACTGCTGGACGAGATAGGCAGGGGCACCAGCACCTACGATGGATATAGCATAGCAAAGGCAGTTGTGGAATACATCCACAACAAGGGACGCGTTGGAGTGAGATCGCTCTTCGCCACCCACTACCACCAGCTCACCGAGCTTGCAGGCAGCCTGAAGCGGGTGAAGAACTTCCACATCGCAGTAAAAGAAGAAGGTGACGACCTGGTCTTCCTGAGGAAGATCGTGCCCGGCGCCACAGACAAGAGTTACGGTATCCACGTGGCAAGGATTGCCGGCGTACCCTTGAGCGTTACCAAGCGTGCCAGGGAGATCCTTGAAGATATAGAGAACGAGAGCGCCATAAGCATGAACGATACCAGGGCCGGCAGGAAGCATCGGAACAACGCCAAGTACACCCAGCTCATACTCTTCGACCAGGCTGCCTCAGCAGAGGAAAGCAAACCACATCCCGTTCTGGAGCAACTCAGGGAACTGGACGTCAACTCATTGACACCCCTTGAGGCGCTCAACAGGCTCAGCCAGATGAAGAACAGGCTGGAAGAAAAAGGATGAGTGGTGGAGTGTCGCCTTCATTTTGATTTCTCCTTGTTAGTTTTATGAGTGGCTGTGGACGATATTCTTTCTTTGCAGTATCATCCATGCAAGCAGCACAAGGGCCCCGCAGCTTAAGGCAATGGTGCCCAGTATCTGTATCCGGTCCGCCCCGTCCTGGGATACCAGCCACATGCCTAAGGCTCCAAGGGTAAAGTATGTGAATATCAGTAAAGAAGACGCAGAGCCCGCATCCCTGCGCACCTGCTCAAGCACCAGGTGATTACTGGGAGGGCGGCTGATGCCGATGGAATATGTTATCATCGCCATGGGGATGGCAAAGCTCCATGGGCTGCGCTGGCCGATCGTAAGGATCAGTGCTGCTCCCAGCACTATCCCTGCAAATCCAGCTGTTATCATGTATCTTGAGTCTGTCCTTCCTGTGAGTTTCAGGCATGACATTGACCCTGCCATGAGTGCCAAGGCGTTGAAGGCGAAGAAGTAACTGAAATTCTGCTCGCTCATACCAAATCCGTTGATGTACAGGGCGGAAGAGCCCGCAATGAAACTGTATAGCGGCAGAAGGCTCACGGACATCACCAGGACCATGATGACATAGTTCCTGTTAAGCAGGAGCTTTCCGTATGAATGCATTACCCTTAAGAGAGGTGTTTCGGATACTTCCTTCAGGGTTTCTGGTGTCCTCAGGACACCCAGCAGGCCTATCAATCCCATCATGCCCTGGGCAAAGAATATCCAGTGCCATGAAAGGTATGCAAGTATCCAGCCTCCCAGAATTGGGGCGAACATGGGAGCCAGCGCCATGATTATGGCTATATAGGCAAGTATCCTCTCCCTTTCCTTGCCTGAGAAGATGTCCTTGGTCATTGCCATTGACAGGGATGCGCTGGCTGCAGCTCCTGCGGCCTGCAGTATGCGGAATGCAATGAGTGCTGCCGCGCTGTTTGCCACTGCGCAGAGCATGCTGGCCAGGATGTATAGCGAGATGCCAGCTATCAGGGGCCTGCGCCGCCCGTACCTGTCCGATATGGGGCCGTAGAACAGCAGGAAAAAGGCATAGGTTACAAAAAAGGCGATGAGGATGAGATTGACCACTGAGAGGGGCTTATCCCATATCACTGCAAGGGAAGGGATGGCGGGCAGGATCATGTCCGTGGAAAATGCAGGGAAGGCTGTCAAAAGTGCCAGCAGCGGTACTATGTTCCTTAGTTCGGCGGGTTTGTGCATCCTTAAGCCTTCTGATATGATGTTGCTTCTAAAAACATGAACAGATATAACGTTTGTGTATAGTGGACCTTTGCATGAACGTCCGTGCATGACCTGCCGGCAAGGAAAAGTATGTGTATTCCCTGATACTTCTTAAGAATAGGTCAGGAGGGATACAGGATTGAGTAAATTACAGGATCGGAACACGTGAGAAAGGAGGGAAAGATTATGGCCGACAAAAATTATGATCTGCAGGGTTACAGGATACATGTACTGGACGAGTCCACGATAAACAAGATAGCTGCAGGAGAAGTCATCGAGCGTCCGGCATCCGTGGTCAAGGAGCTCATCGATAATTCCATTGACGCTAATGCCACCGATATTCGAGTGGAAATAAAGGGGTCTGGCACGAAAAGCATACTTGTTGTTGACAACGGCTCCGGGATGAGCCACCAGGATGCTTCGCTGGCATTCACGAAACATGCAACAAGCAAGATAAGCAGCATCGAGGACCTTGACCGTGTGCTCACCCTGGGTTTCAGGGGTGAGGCGCTTGCATCCATAGCCTCGGTCTCCAGGGTCGAGCTTACGACCAGGCAGGAAAACGATATTTCCGGAACCCGGCTGGTCGTAGACAGCAGTGGCATCAAGAGCATATCCTCAGCAGGCTCGGCTGTGGGAACCTCCATATCCGTGAACGACCTATTTTACAGCACCCCTGCGCGGAAAAAGTACCTTAAGAGCCTGCGCACCGAACTTGCCAATATCACTGATGTGGTCACCAGGCACGCAGTAGCCCATCCCGAGATATCCTTCGCCCTGGTGAGCGACGGCAAGGTCATCATGAGATCTCCAAGCTCAGGTGAGCTCTTTGACAGCATAGTTCACCTGTATGGCGCAGACGTTGCCCGTTCGCTGGTTCCTGTGGAATTCAGGTCCGAGTTTGTATCCATATCCGGTTACATATCCAAGCCTGAGCTGACAAGGAGCGGAACTGACCTCCAGGCTTTCTTTATCAATGGCAGGAGCATCTATTCCAGGGTGATAGCCAATGCTGTGAGGCTGGGATACTACACTCTCCTTCCCAAGGGACGCTACCCTGCAGCCTTCCTGAAGTTTGACATCGACCCCTTCTATGTTGACGTGAACGTACATCCGACAAAAAGGGAAGTGCGCCTGAGCCATGAGAAGGAAATAGAATCCGCCATTATCACCGCAGTGGAACAGGCCCTCAGTACTGCTGATCTTATTCCTGAGCTCAGGCTTACCAAGGAAAGCTCTGTCCAGTCAAGAATATATGGGCCCGAGGCTCGCCCTCCTGAGAAGGAAGGAAGCGGCACTGCTCCAGCAGATCATGTTTTCTTTGATGGCAGGCAGGAGTCTCTCCTTCAGCAGCCTTCGGTGCTCAGGGAGGAAAGCCAGTCTTACCGTTACCCCATGAAGGATACCCAGAAGAGGCTCATGAGAAGTGAGAGACTTCAGGCGCAGCACGTGCCTCCTGTAAAGAAAAGCGAGGCTCTTCCGGATGTAAAGGTGCTGGGCCAGTTCGCGGACCTCTACATACTCACTGAGAGCGAGGGAAAGCTTGTGCTGGTGGACCAGCATGCTGCCCACGAACGCATCATGTACGAGCAGGTGCTGAAAATGAGGGACATGGGCTGGCAGGAACTTGTCACGCCAGTGACCCTTGAGCTCAGTACAAAGGAAAGGGCCATCATAGAGGATTACATACCCTTCCTGGAGCAGATAGGTTTCTCCATATCGGAGTTCGGTCCAGGCGCTTACGTTGTCACCACGGTGCCAAGCATCTTTGGCAGGCTTGAGGACCCTGGAATCGTGCACGATATTATCTCGGACCTGGTGACAGGCGGGAGGATCAGGGAGGATACCGAAGTGTATGACCGCCTTTGCAGCACCATGGCCTGCCGTGCGGCGATAAAGGCTGGTGCAGTGTGCACTCCGGAGCAGATGCAGGGACTGCTGAGGCAGTTGATACTATGCGAGAATCCCTACACATGTCCTCATGGACGGCCTACCATGGTCTCCTTTACGAAGGAGGAACTGGGCAGGATGTTTGGCAGGACATGATTTGTCGGTAAATTTTAAAAGTATTAACTACAATTGACCTGAGATGATCGACCCGGTAAACAAATCCAAAATACCAGATGAATGGCTTGAACGCTCGCAGATGCCCCGCAAGGAGCTTGAAGAAGGCATACGGAGCGGAATGCTGGTTGTACTTAGCAATGGCTCGGTGCTGAGGAGAGGTTTCACTACCGGGACAACGGCTGCACTTGCCGCAAAGGCTGCGGTGCTCTCCCTCGGGGGGGATGTGACCCGTGTCTCAGTCCCCACACCCGTGGGGCTGCGCGCCGAGCTTGACGTGAAGGCAGGTAAAGGGCATGCTGTTGCGGTCAAGATAAACAATGATCATGAGTCCGATATCACCCGGGGACTTGAGTTCGCTGCTGAGGCCAGGGAGGCTGACGGCATTATAGTGAATGCGGGCCAGGGTGTCGGTATTGTCACCCGCAGCGGCCTCGAATCAAAAAAAGGCCAGCCTGCCATCAACCCGCGCCCCATGGAGCAGATAAGGGCGGCCATTGAGGAAGCTGTGGAGGAGCTGAACCTGAGGGGTGCTGAAGTCACTATATATCTTCCCCGGGGGAAGGAGATTGCGAAGGAGACCCTCAACAGCCGTATCGGTATCATTGACGGCATATCCATTCTCGGCACCACAGGCTTCGTGGAACCATGGAACGATCACCTGGGAGAGATGAAGGGAGACCTGATCAGGGAATCCGACAAGGTGGTGCTCACCACAGGCAGGATAGGTATCAGGTATTCCACTATGCTTTTCCCTGAGCACACAGTGGTGCTTGCCGGAAGCCGTATCGATGAGGCTCTTGAGGCAGCACACGGCGATGTTGTGATATGCGGCCTGCCGGGCCTTGTCCTGAAATGGGGGGACCCTGATATGCTCAAGGACAGCGGGTTTGCCACTGTGGTGGAGATGCTTGAACTTGATCCCGGTAACGAACGTCTTAAGAAAGCCTTTGAGGGAGCGATTGAAAAAGGCAAAGGTGCACGCATCGTAGTCGTTGACCGTGACGGCACGGTGCTCATGGACAGCGGGGACGGTATATGATCATAGTAGGCGTGGGCGTCGGTCCGAAGATGCTGACGCAGGAGGCCATTGAGGTAATCAGTGCAGCTCCGGTGGTCTACGGTTCGGAGCGGGCCATAGAGCTTGCCAGGGACCATATTAACTGCGAGGCCCACCCGATCAAGAGTTTCAAGAACCTGCATCTGCTGCCCGCGGATGCCGTGGTGTTGTCTACAGGGGATCCCATGTTCTCAGGGCTTGGGAAGTTTGCAGGCGATCACGACAGGGTGGTCACCGGCGTTTCATCCATTCAGGCATCATGCGCACGCTTCCATGTGGAGATGTCCAACCTTGCCATGATCACAGCCCACGGCAGGGACCCCGCTCCGGCAAGAGAGGCCCTTATACGCGAGCTTTCTCTGGGGAAGAACGTCTTCCTTCTCCCTGCCGACAGTTTCGGGCCGGCCGAGGTCGCAGGCGTCCTGAAGGAAATGGGAATTGATGCCAGGATATGCATCTATGAGGACATCGGTTATCCCCACGAGAGGGCGGTGGTTGGCACTGTGGATGAACCTCCACTCAACAGATCGGATGTGTACTGCCTGATGGTGGTCATGTAATATCAAGTAAATTTACTTTATTTTGGGTGCGCTTTTATAGACCTCCTTTTCATTTGCGATAGTTTTTCTTCCGGGTAACTATGGTTACATATTTTCATCAAAACTTCCGGATGGATATGAATTGCTACTTTGTGCACGTCTGTTATGTTAAGTGCTAATACATCTTCACGCTAACACGAATCGTTATGCTTATTTACAATAACATAATACCTGTAATATCCATAATCAATTATACTTGATTTCATAGGATTAGTAAAAAGGAAGGTGATCTTAGTTGCATATATTTGAAGGGTTCCTACCCACTCCATGGTGGCAAATATGGTTTGCCGTCTCCATTCCTGTTATAATGTATGGTATGTACCAGATGAACAAACTTGTGAGCCAAAGACGTGAAGTTGTGCCTTTACTGGCTGTTGCGGGCGCATTTATATTCGTGCTGTCATCCCTCAAGCTTCCTTCTGCGGTCACCATGAGCTCTTCTCACCCAACTGGTACAGGAATGGCTGCAATACTCTTCGGTCCTGCCATCACTTCTGTTCTGGGAGTCATCGTACTGCTCTACCAGTCCCTCTTCCTTGCACACGGTGGTCTGACGACCCTTGGAGCAAACACAGCAGCCATGGCAATAATCGGTCCTGTAGTAGCTTATGTGTTCTACAGGTCAGCTTCCAAAGCAGGAATGAACTTTTACCTGAATGTCTTCCTTGCGACAGCTCTTGCTGATCTGGCAACGTATGTGGTCACATCAGTTCAGCTTGCCCTGGCTTTCCCTTCTGAGGTAGGCGGCGTCTATGCATCGTTCACAAAATTCGCTCTGATCTTCGCTGTAACTCAGATCCCTCTTGCAGTTGTTGAGGGAGCCCTGACCGCACTCATCATGAAGTATGTGGTGCAGATCAAGAGTGAGGTGCTTGTGGACCTCAATGTTCTCAGCTCCGCAGCTGTTACAAAGATCAAGGAGGCAATGGAATGAAGCTGGAGTACATTGTGGGTATTGTACTTGTTCTCTTCGCAGCCCAGTTCCTTTATGCGCATTTTGTAATAGATCCCTACTCTGAGTTCAGTGGTGCGGACGGTGCAGCCGAGGACGTGATAGCTGAGATCAATCCTGATTATGAACCCTGGTTCGGTGGGATCGGCTTCGAGCCTCCGGGAGGAGAGACAGAAAGCCTGCTTTTTGCTCTCCAGGCTGCGATAGGGTCCCTGATAATAGGCTATACTTTCGGCTATTACAGAGGCAAGAACAAGGTAAATTAGGCTGATGCCTCATAGGGGCATCACTTTCATGTTCTTACCCATTCTGTGTCTGTTCTGTTGTCTGTTTTGTTATCTGTGCGGCTTCAGTTCCGTCCGCTCTCGTGAAGGGCCGCGGTTGAGGTGTTAATGCATCATGCGGTGATATTCCGGTTGCTATTGATTTCTTGATGCAGGAATGACGAAAAACTTATCTATGAAGCAACCTCTGTTATTCTGGCTTATCTGGAACCAATGATAGTTAATGTATACAAAAGACGCTCCCGGATAAAACGTGGTAATGTATGGTAAATATCCTTGATGATTACGCGCTGATGAGCCCCTTGAGATACAGGAACAACTGGCTCAAGCTATCCATAGTTACCTTTGGTATTCTCACAGGTGTGTCTTCCACATCCCCTTTCACTCCTTTGCTCATTGCCCTGTGCATGGGCTTTGCCACTGTGTATTTTGGCAGGATCCCCTTTAAGTTCTATCTGAAGCTGCTCGCTCTGCCGGCAGGTTTTGTGTTAACGAGCGCCGTTATAATAGCTTTCTTTTTCGGTACAGGGGATATCCTGTTCTCGTTCGATGTCTCGGGATACACCCTCGCAGTAAAGAGTGGCGGCCTTAATATGGCACTTCTTGTACTATCAAGGACCATCGGCGGCATGTCCTGCCTGTTCTTCCTCTCCCTAACGACTCCCATGGTGGAACTGTTTGCAGTGCTGAAGGCAACCCACTTCCCGGACTCTTTTGTTGAGATAGCCATGATGATGTATCGCTACATCTTTGTCTTCCTTGAAGTTGCAATGGGAATAAGGTATGCACAGACGGTGCGCCTTGGGTACCGAGATTTCAGGACATCCTTCAGGTCGCTGGTCATGCTGGGTACCAATCTCTTCATACGCTCGTGGGAGCAGGGCGAGAAGCTGTACCTTTCAATGAACTCTAGGTGTTACGACGGCAAGATGATACTGCTGGAAGAGAAAAGGCCGGTGAGGATGCCGGAAGTCCTGCTTACCTGCAGCTATTTTGCGCTGGTGCTGTCTGTCTTCTATCTTACAAGAGGTATAACCCTGATATGAGGTAAAAACATGGTAGTTCTGGAAACAAAGGATCTCAGTTACTCTTATCCCGACGGTACCCTCGCCCTTGAGGATATCAACATAAAGATCGAGAAGGGAAAGAAGATAGCATTTGTCGGGCGCAACGGTTCCGGCAAATCAACCCTGTTCATGGCACTGAACGGGACCCACCGTCCGCAGAAAGGCCAGGTGCTCTATCACGGCGAGCCTCTCAGGTATGATTCAAAATCCCTGCGCGAGGTGCGGAAGAATGTGGGCATCGTTTTCCAGAACTCCGATGACCAGATATTTGCACCGACCATCTACCAGGATGTGGCTTTCGGGCCTATCAATCTTGGATATCCGAAAGAGAAGGTCGAAAAGATAGTTACTGACACACTGGAGTATGTGGGTCTGACCCCTCTGAAGAACAAGCCTCCCCACCATCTCAGCGGAGGACAGAAAAAGAGGGTTGCCATCGCAGGCATAGTCGCCATGGACCCCGAGATCATCATTCTCGACGAGCCGCTCTCTAATCTTGACCCGGTGGGTGCAGACGAGGTCATGGACCTGCTCAACGAGCTGAACTATTTCGGCAAGACCATTATTATCTCCACTCATGACGTGGACCTGGCCTACAGCTGGGCAGACTACGTCTTCCTTATGAACAACCGCAGGGTCATCAGTGAGGGTGTTCCGGAAGATATATTCAGGCAGACAGAGAACCTCAAGGCTGCTTACCTGAGAAGGCCTGTCACCCTTGAAATATATGAGGAGATCAAAAAGAGAGGCCTTGCGAAGATCAAAAGCTGTCCCCGTGATATTCCTGACCTGGTGCAGACCCTGCGTTCCCAGCACCTGATGTGGGTGGATGTCCCTCCCGAGGTGGAAGTGGGCGATACTATAAACCTGGGGATACTCTACGGTGAGTATGCCATGGACTCCACATACGAGGCCATCAACTGCCGCGTGCTGCACATCCATGAAGAAGGACTGGCCATAGTCGAGATGGACCGGAAGGCTCTCAGGGCAGGCTCTATCGGCATCTATGACACTTCCAGATACTCGCACGATGAACTGATGCGTATCATCAAAAGGGATGGTATTGAATGTGTGGGAGCCATGGGTAAGAAGAGCAAGCTGATAGCTGAAGAGGATGACATCTACGTTCATGTAACTTCAGGTGTTATCGACCGCTCCATCCTCAATGCATTGTCGGGGCAGAGGTGCCTTATCCTTACTCATGACGGCATGGTGGAACATGCGCTGGACCGGATCAGGGGCTATATGGAAAAGAGCGGTATTAACATTCCTGTAAGTGTTGCCAATCCATTGCTGGAAAAATAATATTATCGTTTCTTCTCTCCTTTTTCTCTTCATTTTTCCTGTTCTATTGACCATGCTTCATTAGCTTGCCAGGCCGGGTAACACTTTTATGGGATAAAATAACATACTAATTCATAATGCTTTTATATGTGCAAAGTCATCTAGTAACACTAAATAACACTGAACTTCAGGTCATTTAAATAATGACTCTCGCAGGAGGCTTATTGGTATGGATCTATTATGGGCCGGAACAAACGTACAGTATTCAGATCTTAGTATTCTGATAGTTGTCTCGGCGTTTCTCCTGGGTGCTCTGCACGCACTTGAACCGGGACATGGGAAATCTATCATGGCAGTTTTTGTCATGGGCACTGATGCAGATGTAAAAGACGCTCTTCTCCTGGGACTGACAATCGTCTTCTCCCATGTCATAGTCGTGATGGCTTTAGGCGTAGCATCGATATATCTTATTGAAGCACTGGACGTTGATCTTACACACGATATCATGAGCCTGCTGGGAGGAATGATACTGATAGGTGTGGGAGTGTGGATTTTGAGAAAATTCTATCATCCGCATGAGCATATCATAGATACGAGGAAAGGAGTTATCGCCATCGGACTTTCCACAGGACTCATCCCCTGCCCTGCAGCGCTTGCCATACTTCTTTTCAGCATCTCGAATAACCAAGTGTACAACGGCCTTTTGTACGTGCTTGTGTTCAGTATCGGCCTTGCGGTAGCCATTACATCCCTGTCCATTGTCTTTGTTAAAGGAAAGGGTTTCCTCGAGGGTTACGTCGGCAGTAAGAGCATCAGCAGGCTTCCGCTTGTCAGCGGGTCTGTAATCATCCTGATCGGTCTGTTCACTCTGCTTCATCCGATACTGGATCATCTGGCGCCGGGAGTTCACATATAACAGCTTGGTACATGCAATCAAAAAGTGCGTCAGAGGCTGGCAAATGTCCTCTGCAGCAGAAGTGCATCACCCTCGTTGTCGGGACTTTCACAGATTATAAGCCCCTTCACCTGGAAATCTTTCAGCGCCCTGAGCAGCTCTGCATATTTGAGGTCAGAGTCCTCAAGGTTGAGATGGTTCCTTTCTCCCTTTTCCCCATACTCTATACCTGACACATGCATGTGCATATCACAGAGGGCTTCCTTTCCCAGTGTTTCCTCCACTATTGCAAGCACCTTGCAGAATTCCTCATAGGAGTTCTCGGCTCCGTTACTCCTTGCATGCAGGTGTGCGAAATCAATACAAGGCAACACTCTTTCTATCTCGCTGGCAAGGAGTAAAGTCTCATTGAGAGAACCGAATTGTGTGGGCTTCCCTGTGGTCTCCGGCCTAAGGACTGCATCTATGCCCTCGTCATCAAGCCTTGCAGTGAGTGTCTTGAGGATGACGGAAACCTTTTCCTGCACCCTTTCGGAAGTATCATCCTGGTAATATGCAGGGTGGAACACGATGCTCCTTGCCCCGCACAGGCTCCCGATCCTTGAAGCCGCATATATCCTGCCGATACTTGCATCCAGCTTCTCGGGCTCGGCAGAGTTAAGATTGATATAGTAGGGAGCATGCACGCTCAGGCCCACATTCATCTTATCTGCTTTCTCATGAACGCTTTTTGCGCTCTTCTCTCCCATTTTGACTCCCCGGACGAACTCCAGCTCCATGCAGCCGAGCCCCACATCCCGGATCCTTTCTATTCCGCTGACGCTGGTGCCTTTAAGGGAGCCCCTGGGTGTGCCTGCAGTTCCAAATAGCAGGGTGGCAGGCTTTTTACTGCTCATGCCAACCCGAGTTTTGCCTTAAGTTCCTTTTCCCTTTCAGGAGATATTCTCTCTCTGACAAGTTCCATGAAGGACTCGACATCCTCATCTTCAAGGGAGCGGATGTCCTCCTTATCCTCCATGGCAAGGCCTGCGAGATAATCGAGCTCCGTAGCATCAAGCCTCTCCAGCCGGTTCCTGAAGTCCTCTGCAGACTGTGCTATCCTGTGGGATATGGGTCTGAGGATGAAGGGATAGTTGTGTCCCATGCCGGACATCGTGCTGCCGCCAGCTTCGGGTGCAAGCTTGTTGAATATCTGTCTGTCCATCTGTGAGAATTCTCTGCTCATGAAACTTAGTTGGAAAAGAAGGTTAATAAAATTATGTACATTCAATGTCAGTGAATAATGTGCCCGTGAATGTCTATTTCTCCCCGGACTATCCTGGTGGAGGAAATACGTTCACTGTCCTCTGCCAGTACGAAACCTATTTTAACGATCTCAATTGGTCTCATTCCTTTTCCTACCCGGACACTATTGATCCTGAGTGCCACAGGATAGGTTTCAGGGGAGACAACAATATGGTCGTAGTCCTCATCAAGGGTCCTGCCATAGGGATCGTTAAGTTCGATGATCCTGTATTGTGTGTTCCCGGAGATTCCCTGCAGGTATTCAAGCAGTTGGGATTTCCGAGAGGAGTAGTCCGGTATGGCGCGGTTCCGCCTGCTTGCCATTTCATTGGAGGTAAGTCCGATGTCGACCTGTCCGCCCTCTGCAAGTTCGAATGCCCTGCTTAGCAGTTCCCTGTGTCCGTCGTGAAGGCATTCGAAAGTGCCCCCTATCGCTACTTTTGCCATCGGGATGTAAATTCTCATTTAATATGATAAGGCTTTGTGTTATATCATCATCAAAAGCGTACTGAATACTTTCACCACGCTTGGTCTATGTATATATACTCTCATCACCATAGAATAGCACAATTGTGCACCTCATGGATAGCAATGTGCACCTATGGAGTAATAAATAATGGCTGAAGTGTTATTAGAAGAACTGGACCATGTGGGTCCGGCAACTGCACAGAAATTGATGGATGCAGGTTTTACAACGGTGGAGGCAATAGCTGTCTCATCACCTGCAGAGCTTGCAACTGCTGCGGATATCGGTGAGTCGACTGCTGCAAAGATCATCCTGGCTGCCAGGCAATCTGCGGATATCGGGGGTTTCGAGACCGGAGATGTCGTGATGGAGCGCAGGAAACTTGTGGGAAAGCTTTCCACAGGCTGCGTTGAGTTCAATGAGATGATGGGAGGCGGGATCGATACCCAGGCAATTACCGAAATGTATGGAGAGTTCGGTTCCGGGAAGACCCAGGTCGCTCACCAGCTTGCTGTCAATGTACAGCTTCCCAAGGAACAGGGCGGTCTTGACGGCTCTGTAATAATCATTGATACTGAGAACACTTTCAGGCCAGAGAGGATCAAGCAGATGGTGGAAGGGCTCTCGGAGAAATATAGCCAGGAGTACGATTACGAGGAGTTCCTGAAGCATATACACGTTGCCCGCGCCTTCAATTCCAATCACCAGATACTGCTCGTGGATTCTGCGATGGAGCTTGCCAACGAGCTGAAGAACTCTGACAAGCCCGTAAGGCTCATTATCGTGGATTCCCTGACGGCTCACTTCAGGGCCGAGTACATAGGCAGGGGGACCCTTGCAGACAGGCAGCAGAAACTGAACAAGCATCTGCACGGACTGCAGCGTTTCGGGGACCTTTTCAATGCCTGTGTGATTGTTACAAACCAGGTGATGGCAAAACCTGACGCTTTCTTCGGCGATCCCACAAAGCCAATAGGCGGTCATATTGTAGGACACACTGCCACTTTCAGACTGTACCTGCGTAAGTCCAAAGGCGATAAGAGGATAGTCAGGCTTGTGGATTCTCCCAACCTTCCGGATGCAGAGGCTATCATATCCGTGACCACCGCAGGATTGCGCGATCCATGATCAGGGAAACTTTTTAATCGTTTCCCTTTATCCTACATTTTTATGAAATTCAAAGCCCTTGCCATTGACATAGACGGCACCATAACGGATATGGACCGCCGGCTCAACCTGAGAGCGGCTGAAAAACTGCGCACACTTGACGTACCTGTTGTCCTTGCCACAGGCAATGTACTGTGCTATGCCCGGGCAGCTTCCAAGCTTATCGGTATCTGCTGTCGCATAATTGCCGAGAACGGCGGCGTTGTCACGGATGGTTTTGACAGGAAACCTATAGTTTCGGATCACATCCACGAATGTGAGAAAGCCTTCAATTTCCTCTCCCAGGTGTTGCACATGGAAAAGCTTGATTCTTCACTCAGGAAGACGGAGATAGTGCTCAGAAGGGATTTTGATATCGACGCTGCAAGAGCTTTGCTGGAAACTACAGGGCTGGATGTTGAGATAATTGACACCCACTTCGCAATTCACATCAAGAGCAAAAAGATTAACAAGGGCACCGGTCTTGCAAAGATGGCAGAACTTATGGGTCTGGAGGTCTCTGATTTTGTTGCCATTGGCGATTCGGTGAACGATGTAGAAATGCTTGATGCGGCGGGCTTTGCCATTGCTGTGGGTAATGCAGACAATGTGGCAAAGGGTGTCGCAGACTATGTAACAAGTACCACTTATGGGGATGGCACAGCAGAAGCTATTGATTATCTCCTGTCAGAGGGCATGCTGTGACCCTCTTAGATATACAGGTATAAAATGAAAGGCTGCAAAGCCCGGGGTGAACCTTGCATCCGTGGCTTTACAAAACCGTTTTGT
Source organism: Methanolobus sp. (assembly GCA_030154025.1). Classification (GTDB taxonomy): domain Archaea; phylum Halobacteriota; class Methanosarcinia; order Methanosarcinales; family Methanosarcinaceae; genus Methanolobus. The sequence continues at coordinate 11,089 of JASKKT010000005.1, read as the reverse complement.
CTTTCAGGCCTCTGGCAAGGTTCTTGTCCACAACGATATAGTCCTTGATAGCTCTCACAGACTCGAAGGGCAGCAATATATACTGGTCATCGGTCTGGTATTTGGATGTATCAAGGCTCATATCAGGTTTAACTATCAGGTTTATCAGATCGCCTGTTTTGACGTCCATAACTATGTTGAAAAGGACGCCTATCTCTGTGCCGTCGGTTGCCATTACCTGTTTGCTCGAAAGGTTTTTTGCAAAGACATTTGCCATTATTTATTCACCCCTGAATATAAAAGTAACACTTAAATTTTTCATATATTTATCTGTATCCTATATAAGAACTTGCTTCTTCTTTCTTCACGCCGCCCTTGAACTGTGCCTGTATCCTCTCATAATACTCTATCATGTTCTCTGATAGTGTGGGTCTTACCTTGGCCAGGGCTTCCCTGAAATACTTCATGCCGACCTTGTCGTTCTCGAAGTTATCACGCAGGGCCAGCATCACGGCCTCTCTGCAGACAGCTTCGATGTCCGAGCCGACAAAGCCTTCTGTCAGGGTGGCGAGGTCATCGATATTGACATCTTCTCCAAGTGGGATATTCTTGGTGTGTATCCTGAATATGTCCTTTCTGCCTGCAAGCGTGGACTGCCCGACAAGCACCAGCCTGTCGAATCGCCCGGACCGCAGCAGGGCGGGGTCCAGCATATCAGGGCGGTTAGTGGCAGCTATAACGACTATCTCCTTAAGTGGCTCTAGCCCATCAAGTTCCGTAAGCAGCTGGTTGACGATCCTCTCCGAGACCTTGCCGTCCTCTGTCATGGCACTCCTCATAGGTGCTATTGAATCGATCTCATCGAAGAACACAATGCTCGGAGCTACCTGCCTTGCCTTCTTAAAGGTCTCACGGATAGCTTTCTCGGATTCGCCTACCCATTTTGAGAGCATCTGCGGCCCCTTCACGCTGATGAAGTTGGCATTGGACTCATTGGCAACGGCCTGAGCAATAAGGGTTTTTCCCGTGCCCGGCGGACCGAACAGTAATACTCCCTTAGGCGGCCTGATACCCATCTGGACGAACTTCTCCGGCTTTGTCAGAGGCCATTCAACTGCCTCGACAATTTCCTGCTTGGCCTTATCGAGACCACCAACATCGCTCCATTTCACTGCAGGTACTTCAACAAGAACCTCCCTCATGGCTGAAGGCTCTATCTCCCAAAGTGCGTTTTCAAAGTCTTCCCTGCACACATTGATGGTATCAAGGATCTCCTGCGGTATTTCCTCGTCCTCCAGGTTAATGTCAGGCAATGCGCGCCTGAGGGACTTCATGGCGGCCTCCTGGACAAGTGCAAGCAGGTCTGCCCCTACAAAAGCCTGGGTATGCTTTGCGAGATACTCAAGGAACTCGGGTGTGACATCCTCGCGAAGAGGTACTCCCCTTGTGTGGATCTGCAGGATCTCAAGGCGGTCGTCGGTATCCGGTACTCCTATCTCTATCTCCCTGTCGAACCTTCCGGGTCTTCGCAGGGCCGGGTCTATGGCATCCACGCGGTTGGTTGCACCAATGACCACTACCTGTCCTCTCTCCTCAAGGCCGTCCATCATGGTAAGGAGCTGGGCGACGACCCTCCTCTCCACTTCTCCTGTAACGTTCTGCCTCTTGGGTGCTATGGAATCTATCTCGTCTATGAATATGATCGAAGGAGCCTCTTCTTCGGCCTCCTCGAATATCTTGCGTATACGCTCCTCGCTTTCACCATAGTACTTACCCATGATCTCGGGGCCTGCAATGTACAGGAAATTGGCACGGGACTCGTTTGCCACGGCTTTTGCAATAAGTGTCTTGCCGGTCCCTGGCGGCCCGAAAAGTATGATACCTTTAGGAGGCTCTATGTTCAGACGCTGGAACAGCTCCGGGTGCTTGAGAGGTAGCTCTATCATCTCCCTTACACGCTGTATCTCGGTACCAAGTCCGCCTATATCCTCATAGGTGATACCTCTTGCTGCACCGTCGTATCCTCTCACCGGCTTCTGCCTCAGCTCTATCTCGGTGAACTCCCCGATTATAACGATCGTATCTGCAGGTTCGACCTCCACGGCTATCAGCGGTATGGCCTGTCCTCCTCCCACCTGGCTGGACATCGGCTGTGTCATCGAACTGATAATGGGTATGACATCCCCTTCCACAAGAGGCCTCTTCATAATGTTCCTCTTGATGATCTCGCTGATGTGGTCACCGAATTCCATGGTCACACCTTCAGGAGGGGCCAGGATCACCTTGGTGGCGGTCTCAACGTCGGCTTTCCTGATGGTGACTCTCTCTCCGATGCCCACGCCTGCGTTCTGCCTTATGAATCCGTCGATACGGACTATTCCCTGTCCCCAGTCCTGTCTCTCAGCCCTCCACACCTTGGCTGCGGTCTTCCTCTTCCCCTCTATCTCCACTATGTCCCCCGGAGACAGCTGCAGGCTCAGGAGTGTCGTGGGATCCAGCCTGACAATGCCCCTTCCGAAGTCGTTCGGATGTGCTTTTTCTACTTTGATCTGTACTTCGTCCATTGAGTTCATCCTGAATATTATTTCAAATCTATAATTTGATTGTAATTTCTAGGTACATATTTTATTTTAATACTTAAAATAGATGTGGTCTAAGCTGTAACCGGCAAGCCCTTCTGTCACTAAAAAGATTTAAATATTGATTTGTATGTATTATGCCTGAGATTCGATACTATTCTGCAAATTCTCTGTAAATTCCTATTTATGGCGGCTTTTTGGCAGCATGGTTGAAGGTCTTATTTCTGAAATAAAGGACGTGCATTGTTTTGTTCAACAATAATCAAGAGTCAACAGCTCCTGTAGCTGCTGGAGAAACATACGAAGTAACGATTCAGGATATCGCAAAAGAGGGAGACGGCATTGCCAGGATAGAAGGCTTTGTAATCTTCGTTCCCCAGACCGAGGTCGGCGAGACCGTAAACATCAAGATCACCAAAGTACTGCGCAAGTTTGCGTTTGCAGAAAAGGAAGAGTAATTTCTCCCGATGGGCTCCGGCCCATCCCACTTATATTTTGCACTCACTCTGTTATTCTCCGGTTTTGATCCGGTCTTCTATTCACTTACCCTTGCATCCTGTCCAGTTACAGGTCCCTTATTTCAGGGAACTTGTGTGCGTTGGGATTTCCACTGTAACTGTCTGTTCCATGCATCATGATGAATCCTAAAAATTGTTACTTCCTTATTTATGAATCATTACCCACTTAAATAAAATTAATATTTAGGGGGTTTACAGGGAGGTGACAAATTGGCAACAAGAATGAATGCTCTTGACTGGTTATCTCTTGCACTTGTGATAATTGGAGGCCTTAACTGGGGTTTGGTTGGTGCACTCAGGTTCGACCTTGTAGCAGCGATCTTTGGTGAGATGACCACGATCTCAAGGATAATCTATGTCCTTGTGGGTCTGGCAGCGCTCTACATGTTATACTTCGCCACAAGGGTAGGCAGTGACACAAGAGCGGATGAGACCACAACACGCAGGTAAGTTGTACTTATGTGTTTAAGGATGATGGATCTACTCCATCATCAGTTTTGTGAGGCTTTCTCTTGCCTCTTTTATTTCCTCAGGCATCAGAGAGAGGCTAAAGTCTTTTCCTGATATCTTCAGCTCACTGCCTCCGGTGGTGCCGATAACAGTGTGGGGGATATCCCCGAGCAGTTTCCTGACAGCTTCAGGCTCTGAAGTTGTAATGATAGCTCTTGCGTGTGATTCGGAGAACAGCACCTCGTCAGCCCTCATTCCCTGTCCGATGGATGTAAGGTCCAGATCAGCGCCCATGTTTGTGCTCATTTCGCAAAGTGCTGCAGCAAGACCTCCCAGGGATATGTCATGTGAGGATGTGATCTTCCTGCTCTCCACTGTCCTGATAAGAGCATCGACGACATCTGAAACTTTCTCCGGGACCTGGGGCACTTTCCCGTTCATTTTCTTCCCGGCAAGGGCGTAGTACTCGGAGCCACCCATCTCGTCCCTGGTCGTTCCTACGAGTATGATGGTCTCTCCCTCTTTTGAGAACACATCGGAAGGAGCTATTGTCACATCACTGATGTAACCGATGACACCAATGGAAGGCGTGGGTGGGATGGCGGTCCTGAACTCCTCACTTTCGTTGTACAGGGACACATTACCTCCCACTACCGGGATCCCGAGTTCCCTGCAGCCGTCCCCCAGTCCGAGAATGGCGTGCTTGAACTGCCAGTATATGTCCGGCTTCTCAGGGTTGCCGAAATTGAGGCAGTCCACCACGGCAATACCGCGGGAGCCTTTGACGGCAAGATTCATGGCGTTCTCGACCAGAGTGCCCTTACCTCCCTGGTATGGGTCAAGCAGGGTCTGCCTTGGATTGCAGCCGCAGGACATTGCAATGCCCTCGTTGCCGTCTATCCTCAGGATGCCTGCATCATTTCCTGGTTTCATGACCGTCCTGAGCTGCACCTCATGGTCATACTGCCTGTATATCCATTTCTTTGAGGCTACGTTATGGGACGAGAGCACTTTCAGAACTGCCTCTTTGAGGTCTTGGGGAAGCTGGGGCTTATCTCCTTCGTCACGTGTTGCCGGAGCCCTGGAGAGGCGCTCGAATGTCGGAGCACCTTCAGTGAGCAGCTTGATGGGTATATCTGCAACTACATCTCCCTTGAACTCAACAGTATATCTCAGCTCCTGCTTGAGTTCACCGATCATGCTTGCGTTGAGGTCATACTTCTTTGCGATATCAAGGACTGCCTGAACATTCTGGGGCTCGACCTCCAAGAGCATGCGCTCCTGTGATTCCGCTATAAGTATCTCGTATGGGACCATGCCCTCTTCACGAAGTATCACATTGTCAGCTATTATATGCATTCCCAGGTTGCCCTTGGAAGCCATCTCGGAGCTGGCACCGGCAAGCCCTGCAGCTCCCAGGTCCCGGCAGGCCTTAACATAGCCTTTTTTGATCACTTCAAGGGTTGCCTCGATCAGCAGTTTCTCTGTAAAGGGATCGCCGATCTGGATGCTTGGCCTGTCCTGGGCTTCGGATTCCTCCGAGAGGTCCCTGGAGGCAAAAGATGCACCGCCAAGTCCGTCCCTACCTGTGGTAGAACCCATGAGGACAAGCTTGTTGCCTGCCTTCTGTGCGCATGCGGTCACGATGTCCTCTTCCCTGGCAAGGCCCACTGCCACCACATTCACGAGAGGGTTGCCGCTATATGCCTCGTCAAAGAACGCCTCTCCGCGAACGACAGGCACTCCAATGCAGTTCCCGTATCCTGCGATGCCCTTGATGATGTGCTCGAAGAGATACAGGTTCTTGGAACTGTTAAGTGGCCCGAAGTAGAGCGGGTCCATGAGTGCGATGGGACGTGCACCCATAGATATTATGTCACGTACGATGCCTCCAACTCCGGTGGCTGCTCCGTTGTAGGGATCCACGTATGAGGGGTGGTTATGGCTTTCCATTCCTATGGCCAGCACCCAGCCGTTCCCAAAGCTGACTACGGCGGCATCATCACCGGGTCCGATGATCACTCGCTCGCCGGTTGTTGTAAAGGTCCTGAGCAGGGGTGCACTTGAGCGGTATGAGCAGTGTTCGCTCCAGAGGTTAAGGAAGCACCCCTGTTCCACAAGGTTTGGTCCCCTTCCCATCTTTTCAGTAACGATCTTGAAATCATTTTCAGATAACATTCATGTGCCTCGGTATTTAAACTCTCGATTAACTAGGCTTTTAAAGCATCCGGAAACTAATAAACGTTTCTTTGAGGAATATGTCTTAACATTCATTCCTGAAAGTGAGGGTGTCGCCTACCTTCAGGCCTGCTTTTTTTGCTGTCCCTTTGGCAGTCTCGATTATATATTTTACCTTTGTACCCGATGAGCACAAGCCTGTCCATGGCCTGAGCCCGGATATCTTTACTATTCTCTTGTCCTCATCCAGGAAAATGGCATCAATTGGAAAAATGACAAAAAGCATGTGTAAGGATACTTTCCTGCTCCTGTCCATAACAAATATCAGGGCATGATCTTCCGCAATATTCTTCCGGAACATCAGGCCTAGGGCCTGCTTAAATACACTACATGCAAATTCGGTACTTGTAGCGACATATTCACCACTAGGTTTTAATATCATTGTTGTTTACTTTAACCATCTATTTTAATTTAAGTCTATGTAGTGTTTAAAATAGGTAATAATCCCGGAGGATAAATCAAAAGATGAGTTCTGAAATGTGTTCGGTATGTGGCCTGCCAAAGGAACTTTGCATATGCGAAGAAGTGGCAAAAGAGCAGCAACGGATAACGGTAAAAGTTAATAGAAGACGTTATGGGAAGGAAGTCACCGTTGTGGAAGGCTTTGATGCCCATGAGATTGATCTTCATGAGCTCTCTACGTATCTGAAGTCCAAGTTCGCATGCGGAGGGACTGTAAAGGGTAACGGTGTGGAACTGCAGGGTAATCACATAGGACGCATGAAGGATGTTCTTGTTGAGAGGGGATTCTCTCCGGAACAGATAAAGGATTGAACGGCCTGTCCGTTCGTTCTAGTTCATTCTTCTTACTTGCTTCAGCAGGGGAGGGATCCTGTCCCCTGCATTGACATTTTTTCAGGCGGGTGCAGGGTATTTATTTATTAAGAGCATCCTCTATTTGTGATGGATAGTATGAAGCGGATATATATGGACCATAGTGCAACCACACCTGTGGACCCACTGGTTATGGATGCTATGCTCCCCTATTTTACAGAACGGTTTGGCAACGCCTCCAGCCTTCATTCTTTCGGGCAGGAAGCGGCAGAGGCACTTTCTGATTCACGCTCCATGGTGGCCGAATCCATCGGTGCCAGGGAAGAGGAGATCATATTCACATCGGGAGGCACTGAATCCGATAACATTGCCCTTCAGGGTGTCCTCTCCCGTGAGGCAGGAAAAAGGCAGCACATCATTACATCTGTCATCGAGCACCCGGCAGTGCTCAACACCTGCAGTTTCCTGGAAGGCATGGGCCATGAGGTCACATACGTGCCCGTGGACAGTGAGGGTATTGTGGACCTGGGGGAGGTGGAGAGGGCTGTCAGGGACAATACCGTGCTTATAAGCATCATGCATGCCAACAATGAGATTGGTACCATACAGCCTGTAAAGGAGATCGCAGGGATAGCAAAAGAGAACGATCTCTACCTGCATACCGATGCCGTGCAGTCGGTAGGGAAGATCCCGGTGGACGTGAACGAGCTGGGTGTAGATATGCTCTCCATGTCCTCCCATAAGATACACGGACCCAAGGGAATAGGTGCCCTGTATGTGCGTGAAGGCACAACTCTTGATCCTGTCATCTTTGGCGGAGGGCATGAACGGGGCCTGCGTCCGGGTACAGAGAACATACCTGGTATAGTGGGTCTTGCAAAAGCAGTTTCCCTGGCCAGTGAGCGCCTCGGGACGGACTCAGTGCATATGAAGAATTTACGTGACTCGCTCACCAAAAGTGTCTTCGGCACAATAAGCGATGTCAGGCTCAACGGTCATTCCACACAGAGGCTCCCGAACAATGCCAATTTCAGCTTCAGGGATGTCGAGGGTGAGTCCCTGCTCATGATGCTTGATATGGCAGGGATTGCCGTGTCCACCGGCTCGGCCTGCTCTTCCAGATCCCTTCACTCCTCCCATGTGTTGACATCTATCGGTCTTGAGCCAGACTACATACATGGCTCTGTCAGGATCAGCCTGGGGAGGGAGAATACCATGGATGAGATAGATCATCTTACCGGAGTGCTGCAGGAAACCGTGGCAAAACTGCGGCAGATATCCTCCCCGGGACAATGCTGAACATCCAGGAGAAAGACATGTACTCAAGGAAGACAATAGAAGAATTCACAAACCCCAAGAACGTCGGGGTGATTGAGGACGCTGATGGCGTCGGTGAGGTCGGCAGTACTGTTGATGGTGATGTTATCACCATGTATGTCAAGGTAAAAGATGATGTGCTTACCGATGTCAAATTCAAGACCTTCGGGTGCGTGGTGGCAATCTCCACATCCACGATGGTCACCCAGCTTGCAAAGGGAAAGACGATTGAGGAAGCCCTTGCAATTTCCAATGAGGACGTTCAGGAAGCATTGGGGGGCCTTCCTGAGGGCAAGGGCAGGTGCTCTGGTTTTGCCCTGGATGCACTTCATAAGGCCATTGAGGATTACCGCAATAAAAAAGCTTGAAAAACAGGAGAAGTTCCAGTGAAAACAACATGTGAGATCATGGTTCAGAAAGTACTGCCCGCTATACGTGCAGAGATCGCCCGCACTATCATATCTGAACACGGGCGTACACAGCAGGAAGCGGCTGAGGTGCTGGGGCTCTCACGGGCAGCCGTGTCCCAATACCTCAGCGAGAAAAGAGGGGCCGAGGTTGACCTGTCAGAAGATGCACAGCAGGAGATACGTAAGTTCGCTTCCCAGCTCCTGCAGGGCCTGGACCCCAGGGAGCAGGTAACCGGTATGTGCAATATATGTAAGTATATCCAGGTGTCCGGCTGGCTGGATAAGAATGAGCCTGATGCAGGCTACTGCGTCCTTTGCGGAGACCGGGTAAAGCAGTGAGCAGCAGCCTCTGTGTCAGATGCAAGGGTAAGGGGCTTTGCGGCCGTCCTTTCTGCCCTATCCTGGAGAAGTTCCGGTCGGTGGAATCCACTTTTTCCGGCATCGCCGGTGAAACATCCATATTTGGTGCATCTCCTCCTTCTGTGTTCATAGGCAGGCACAACTACCCCGAGGTAAGGGCAGGTCCCATGATCCCTCCTCAGCTTGAGGGTGATGAGGCCAGCCTTCTTGAGGACCCCAAAGCACTGCTGAAAATGGGCATCCCGGACATAATCTCATCCCGCTCAAGGCTTGTGAGGGCGAACACAGGCGTCAATGTAAAGAATGCCCGCAATCCAGATAATCCTCTAATCGAGAAATCCCAGGAGCTGGCCCTGTCAAAAAAGCCTGTGGATACTGAGGCATGGTTCAGCAAGCCTATCCAGAACAAGCTGAAATTTGATAATGTGCTGACACCCATGGGTCCTTCAGGTGAACTGAAGGACTTTGATATCGCTGAGAATCCTAAGGTCCCGAAGAAGGTCGACGCTTTGGTTTACGATACAGATGCACTTGCAAAGGATGCAGTTTCCGAACTCTGGGAGGGTAACATTCCTGTGGAGCACATAACCCGCCTGCTTTCCATCGGCCTGCTTGGGCAGGAGAGGAAACTGGTACCTACCAGGTGGTCTATCACGGCTGTGGATGACCTGGTAGGTAAGGAAATGCTTTCCAAGGTACGGGATTACCAGCAATTAAGTGATATCCTTGTGTTCAGCGGGGGAGCCTTTGGCAATCATTTTGAAATCATGCTCATGCCAAGAAGCTTTAGCTTCGAGCTTATAGAGGTGTGGATGCCGCAGGCTGTCTGGACCGGGCAGAGCACATGGATCGAGTCGGACAGCGAAGATCATGGTGGCAAGAAAGGATACTCCAATCTTGCAGGGGGCTACTATGCAGCGCGGCTGTCTGCTCTGGAATACCTGGGTTCCATACGCAGGCAGGCATCGGTGTTCATGGTACGCGAGATAAGGCCTGAGTACTGGGCTCCACTTGGAGTCTGGGTCGTACGCGAGGCATCACGCTCGGCGCTTGGATCACAGCCAAGGGTATTCGAGTCTGTTGAGGGGGCACTCAGGGACATGTCAACCCGGCTGCGTACCCCAAGGGCAAAGTGGATGGAAAAAGCAAAGATGCTGTCCAACATAAGAGCCCAGCGAACCCTTGACTCCTTCTTCTGAGGACCTGTCCTGAGATCATATCTGGAGCCAGGCCGGAATCTATTATGCTATATATAACTATATAGGAATATATAGATTAAATAAGACAGGTTTATGTATATAGGATTCTTAGCCGTACTAAAAATACATAGAGGAATCCGACAAAATGGACTTATTCAATCCACTTGTAATTTCGCTTATCATCGCAGGTCTATATATGGCATGGAATATCGGTGCCAATGACCTTGCCAACGCCATGGGAACTTCTGTAGGCAGCGGTGCGCTCTCTATAAAACAGGTCATCATCGTCGCTGCGTTCTTTGAGTTTGCAGGCGCTGTCTTCTTCGGGAAGAGGGTTACTTCCACTATTGCCAAGGGAATAGTACCCATCGATTCGATAGCTGCCATTGACAGCCACCTTGTTGCAATAGGAATGCTTGCCGCCATCCTTGCAGCAGGTTTCTGGATCACCCTTGCGACCTTCTACAATCTCCCTGTCTCTACAACACATTCAATTGTTGGTGCTGTCCTGGGTTTTGGTCTCGTGGCTGCATTTAACGGCATTATCGGGCTCCATGAAATAAACTGGGCCGTGCTGATCAAGATCGTTAGCAGCTGGCTTATATCTCCTGTTCTGGGTGCCATCCTTGCTTATATCATATTCTCCCTGATAAGGTATTTCATATTGCAGAAGACCGACGATCCGTACAAGATCGAGAACAAGTTCGTCTTCCTGCAGATAGCCACGGCATGTTATATCGCATTCGCGCACGGCTCGAATGATGTTGCAAATGCCGTAGGTCCCCTTTATGCTGCTCTTCACGTGCTCGATCTGGCAGGCATCTCGGTCCCTATATGGGTAATGATCATGGGAGGCCTTGGAATGGTCTTCGGTCTTGCCACATGGGGATACCGTGTAATAGAGACCATAGGTACAAAGATTACGGAGCTTACTCCCACACGAGGTTTTTCTGCTGAGTTCGCGACCGCATCGGTTGTGGTAATGCACAGCTATATCTCCCTTCCCATCTCGACCACACATACCCTTGTGGGCTCGGTCATCGGAGTGGGTCTGGCAGGAGGACTTGCAGCGGTTGATTTAAGTGTTATCGGGAAGATAGTTCTCTCCTGGATAGTCACGGTGCCCGTAGCAGCACTGACGTCCGCCCTGATATTTGTAGGACTGATGGGAGTCGGAATATGAAGAAGGAATACATCCGCTCGGTACTGAGTATATTTGCAAGTTCCCCGTTCAAACCCCTGTGCATGCATGCGAACAAGGGTGG
>JASKKT010000038.1 GCA_030154025.1 Methanolobus sp. | reverse complement strand
ATGGATACCGTTGCAGGATACAGCCTTGAGAAATGGCGGAGATATGTAAAGATAAAGCAATCCGGTGTAGTAGAAGTCTATTTAACAGATGAGGAGCTGCGAGAAGCCTACGGTGTGTGTGCAGGTGGGTTGAGGTCGGTTTTCAAACTCATGGTATTCTCTGGAAGCCGGCTTACACATGTTACTAAAATGCTCGAGGAATTTGACGAGCGTAACATAGTCATTGATGGAGAGGTCGCACACTATCCAACATCTAACCTTTCAACTGGAACCAAAAAGACATTCCAGATATTCTTCCCAACATCGTTCATACCAGAACTAAAAGAAATCGGTAAAGATAAATCATACGATGTTTTGAAAAAGTCCCTTCAACATAAAAGAGTTTCAGCCAAGACGATCCGTAAGTGGCATCTGAACCTGATGGTAGCTGCAGGAGTCACCGAGAGTCTCGCGGACTTTATTCAAGGTAGAGCTGCAGCAACCGTAGGAAGTGCTCACTATCTCAACAAGGTCAAGCAGGCTAAGGAAGCCTATCGGAACCTTGTGCCGAGATTTGCGGTCATGCTGAAAGAAGATTCAATGCAAGCTTCGCAGCAGATTCCCTGTCCTTGCACATGATCACTTCAATACCGTGCTGGTGTTTCAACGTCTTCATCATGGAGAAGATGTAGTAGACACCCATCAGTGAACTGTAATCTTACCGTTGGATTATCGTAAATCCAATTCTACGATATCCTTTGGTTGGAGGACAGGGTGGAGTGAGGTTCTTGAAATCCCTAGTATACCTTACACCTCTGCCCCATCCTAAAGGTTAACCTCTGTATCCTTACTAATCCTTAATATTATTAAGAAGTTCATACTTATAAGCTTTACTCCGAAGTCAAGAATATTATCCAAATATGGCTAAAAAAGTTGAAAAACAACCCCAATTTCAACTAAAATATAGATTTTTCGAGTATTTTAAAAGATTTTTGTACAATGGTTGTGGTCTTTTTGTGAGTCGCGCGCACAAGTTTAGTTGATTTATGCGTACCTCATACAAAATAGTGTTAATGAGGATAGGAACTAAGGACTAGATTTAGCTACAAATGTTGCATGACATCCTTTCAGTGTGATTTTAGTTAGACAGTAGTAAAGCTTATAAGTACGGAGTGTATAAATATATTTAGTATGTGGCGCTGGTAGTCCAACAGGTTATCAGTGAACCACAAAAACGAGGTATATAATGAACAGTGTTACCGAACTTATTGCGCAGATTGAGGCTGAGAAGATGAACGCTGCTATCAAAGCTCATTCTGCCTCTGGTGCTGTTGAAAATACAGCCAATGAACCTGAGAGAAAAACTGACCGCAAACTCTCTGGAAATATAGAGAAAGCCTACGTCGTTACTGATGATAAAATCTACTTAACAGTTATGGACGAAGCTGATAACTTTAGTTTTGCCCATCTTGAAAATGGAAGAATAATATTTGAGGATATGATTTGCCACAATGGGAGAAATCTAATTCCTCAAAAACTCCCATTTCACAAGGGAGAGTATAGGAAAGTTGTAGGGATTCCACAAAAGTCATTGATTGAAAGACTGGAAACTATGAACTCGGAGGAATTGTTCGAGGTAATTACTCTACACATGGAGAAATACCTTGATGCGCCTGAGAAGGATATCGATATGTTTGCATATTACGCTATGTTCACATGGTTCTACATAAAAACCAATACTGTGCCATATCTGCGATTCATAGCTGATACTGGGAAAGGAAAATCCAGATTTTTGAAGGTAATTTCAGATCTGTGTTTCTATCCCGTCAATATATCTGGTGCAAGTTCAGGAAATGCCATGCTGAGATATAATGAAGACTGGCACGGAACTCTTGTAGTAGATGAATGTGACCCAAAAGGAGGATCTGAAGATACACTTACAAAGTACCTAAATCTTGGATTTGAAAAGGATAAGACAATCGCTAAGTGTAAGTCAAGCAACTTTAACGAGATGGACTTGTTCGATCCGTTTTGTCCAAAGGTTATTGCAATGAGGAAACCTTTCGAGGACAATGCAACAGAAGGGCGACTTATTTCAATAACACCAAGAGAAAAACGAAGGGGAGACATACCTGTAAACCTACCTCTCAGCTATGAAAAGGAAGTAGAACACCTCAGAGCACTGATAACTCGTTGGGCACTCTTCAATTGGGACAGAGTTGATGGTACGAAGCTCTATGATTGCAGTCATCTGGATATTGAAAACAGAATCCAACAGATTACAGTCCCTCTATCTTTGATATGCCAGTTGCTTCCAACCAAGGAGAAAATGTTAGAAGAGTTCCTTTATAGAAGGCAGGCTGAAGTTAAACAGACCAGATCACAATCTATGGAAGGTATGATATTCAACCACGTATACTCATTGGCTATCGGAGAGGAAAAGACAGGGGATGAATTCCACGATTTCAGAACAGAAGGAGGACTTATTGCAGTTACACCAACTATGGTATCAAAGAACTTGAACATCAGCGCTAAGATGATTGCAGTATATCTCCAAAGCATTGGCATGATCTCAGAATCAAACAGAAAGGAGTTCGCAAGTGGCAACAAGAAGGTAACTCGTTACTATGCCGTCCCGAATCAATCTACATGGGAGGAAATCATTCAGCGTTACTGGTGCGGAGATAATATCCCTGAGTGCCCACAAGCATTGAGGTCAAAGAACTTTGAGAACTTTCTACACTAATTGTTACAGATGATACGGTTGTAACAGTTATATCCTTAGGGGGTGGGGCAGGTGGGAGGGATTCAATGAATATAATATAAAAATATATATTATATTCTTTTCTCCACCTGTCCCCTCCCTTAAGGTTCTCCTAGGAACTGTAACATCTGTTTCAACCGTTACACATAATTTAAATGTACAGTCTACTTTTAATTTGCATCCACCTGCCCCCTCCCTAAATGTTCTAATTCAGTATAATCACCAGGGTGGGGGAATAGGATAGGTTCAAATTATCTTTTGAGGGGGGTGCCCATATACTATGATGGGAATAATAGCCTGACGTTTTCAATCCAAGCCACATTAGATAATTATTTCAATTCGTGTGGATATAAGAGAACTACACATAAAGTCAAGGTCATGAAATGATGAATAACGATTATTCCTTCAGCATACACAGCTTCACAGAGGTATGAAAAATGGCAATCAAAAAATCTGAACTCTATAGTTCCCTCTGGAAAGGTTGTGATGAATTACGAGGCGGTATGGATGCCTCACAGTACAAGGACTATGTACTGACCCTCCTTTTCGTGAAATACGTGTCCGACAAATATGCAGGTAAGCCGGGTGCATTGATCGAGGTTCCTGATGATGCCAGCTTTGAATACATGGTGTCCCTAAAAGGCGACAAAGAGATAGGGGACGAGATGAACAAAGCTATTGGCAGGCTCGCTGGAGCCAATGGCCTTAAGGGTGTGGTGGACCTTGCCGACTTTAACGACGATAGCAAGCTTGGGAAAGGCAAGGAGATGGCTGACCGGCTCAGCAACCTCATCGGTATATTTCAGAACCCTGACCTGAATTTTAGCAGCAACCGTGCGGAAGATGACGATATCCTGGGTGATGCCTACGAGTATCTAATGAGGCACTTTGCCACAGAGTCCGGTAAGAGCAAGGGGCAGTTCTATACGCCTGCAGAGGTTTCGCGAGTGATTGCCAAGGTTGTTGGAATCACCAGAGATACACGGCAGGATCAGACCATTTACGACCCAACGTGTGGTTCAGGTTCATTGCTGCTCAAGGCGGCAGATGAGGCACCCCGAGGCATAACCATCTATGGACAGGAGAAGGACAATTCAACAGCTGGTCTGGCCCGTATGAATATGATCCTGCATGATAATCCAACTGCAGAGATATGGCAGGACAACACACTGTCCACTCCCCACTTCAAGAACCCGGATGGTGGTATCAAGACATTCGACTTCGTGGTGGCCAATCCTCCATTCTCCGACAAGGCATGGGGCACCGGTTTTAATCCAAGTGCGGATGAGTTCAAACGTTTTGAGGATGGGGTCCCGCCCTCCAAGAACGGGGACTATGCCTACCTGCTGCACATACTGAAATCCATGAAGAGCACGGGCAAGGGTGCAGTGATCTTACCTCATGGTGTCCTGTTCCGTGGTGGTGCTGAGGCTGACATCCGTCGCAATCTTATCAACCGGGGTGTGATCAAAGGTATCATTGGCCTGCCTGCAAACCTCTTCTACGGGACCGGCATACCTGCCTGTATAATCGTGCTGGATAAGGAGTTTGCACAGGAACGTCAGGGCATTTTCATGCTCGATGCCTCCAGGGGCTTCATGAAGGACGGTAACAAGAACCGACTGCGGCATCAGGACATCCATAAGATCGTTGATGTCTTCAACAGGCAGATTGAGATCGAGCGCTATTCCCGCATGGTAGGTCTGGAAGAGATAAAGGGGAATGATTACAATCTCAACATTCCGCGCTACATCGATAGTACCGAGCCCGAGGACCTTCAGGATCTCGAGGGACATCTCAAAGGCGGCATTCCTGACAGGGACATAGAAGGCCTGTCCAAGTATTGGGATATCTGTCCGACCCTTAAAGATACCCTGTTCAAGCCTGCTGAGCGTCCGGGCTACAGCGCTCTTAAGCTGGAAGAGGCAAAGATCAAATCAACCATCCATTCCAATCCCGAGTTCAGAGAATTTACTAACACTGTTCGGGAACTGTTCGACCAGTGGCATGACAATAACGCTGCTCTTCTGAACAACATAAGTCCTGATGACCATCCAAAGGAGATGGTACACGCCATCTCAGAGGACATTCTCAGAGTCTTCGCCGGCATCTCACTCATCGATAAGTACAATGTTTACCAGCATCTGATGAGCTATTGGGCTGATGTGATGCAGGATGATATCTATATGATAACCGACGATGGGTGGCTTGCTGCCTGCCAGTTGAAGGAGATCGTTGGTAAAAGCAAGGAGACTGCTGACCTTGTTATTGGAAAGCGCAAGTACAAAGCGGACCTTATCTCACCGGAGCTTATGATTGTCCGTTACTTTAGTTATGAGAAGGTGGCCATTGAAAAGGTGGAGTCGGAACTGGAAAGCCTGAGCCAGCAGATGGAAGAGATTATGGAGGAGCACGGAGGGGACGAAGGACTACTCAATGATGTGACCAATGATAAGGGCAACATCACCAAGAAGGATCTTACTGCCCGCCTGAAAGAGCTGAAACATGACCCTGAGAGCGATGATGAACGTGCAGTCCTTGAAAGATATCTCGAACTCATTGACAAAGAGGCCGCTGTTAAAAAGCAGATCAAGGACGCGACTGAAACATTGAACATAGAGGTTCTGGAGAAATACTCCAAGCTCACAGAAGCAGAGGTCAAAACACTTGTTGTTGAGGACAAATGGTTCAGAACCCTCTGTATGGATGTTAAGACCGAGGTTGACCGTGTTTCCCAGGAACTGACCAGTAGAATCAGACAATTGTCAGAACGCTATGCTACTCCCCTACCTGTCCTCTCCTCTGAGGTTGAAGAGCTGAGTGCTAAAGTGGATGAACACCTGAAGAAGATGGGGTTTGTATGGAACTGAAGCCCGGATATAAGCAGACTGAAGTGGGAGTGATTCCAGAGGACTGGAGACTTGATTATATAGAAAATCTGGCAGAAATTACCACTGGCAGTAGAAACACTCAAGATCGTGTTGATGATGGTGAATACCCATTCTTTGTTCGTTCGCAGACCATCGAACGTATCAATAGTTATTCTTATGATGGAGAAGCAGTTCTAACTGCAGGTGATGGAGTTGGAACAGGAAAGATATTCCATTATATCAATGGTAAATTTGACACACATCAACGTGTTTATAGAATATCAGATTTTAATGAGCGCATAAATGGCTATTATTTTTACCTTTATTTTAGCAACTTTTTCTATAATCGAATAATGCAGATGACTGCAAAATCGTCTGTTGATTCTGTACGAAGGGAAATGATTGCCAAAATGCTCATACCACTCCCCCCAACTAAAGAAGAACAACAAGCCATCGCCACTGCCCTCTCCGATGTGGATGCCCTCATAGAATCACTGGACCGGCTCATCGCCAAGAAGCGCGATATCAAGCAGGCTGCGATGCAGGAACTGCTGACTGGGAAGAGGCGGCTGCCAGGATTTAGTGAAGAGTGGGAAACGAAACCCATAGGTGCTGTTTTAACAATATGCCATGGTAAGAATCAAAAGGCAGTTGAAAATCTAAATGGTCCATATCCCATTTTAGGAACAGGAGGGCAGATTGGAACTGCTAATTTTTATCTTTATGATAAGCCATCAGTATTGATTGGACGTAAAGGGACAATTGATCAACCCCGATTCATGGATACTCCTTTCTGGACGGTAGATACGCTATTCTATTCCATGGTTCACGAGCCAAATAATGCAAAGTTCCTTTATTATCGGTTCTGTCTAATCAAATGGAAGCAATATAATGAAGCATCAGGAGTTCCAAGTCTTAATGCAAGGACCATCGAAGGCATCGAAATAGAAATTCCTTCCTCTGCAGAACAAGAATCCATTGCCACTGTCCTCTCAGACATGGATGCCGAAATATCTGCTCTTGAAAATAAACGTGATAAGACCAAGCTTCTCAAGCAGGGGATGATGCAGGAACTACTTACCGGGAGGATTCGATTGATATGAGCACTGTTGGACAAAGAGAACGGAAAACCCAAGATCGGGTCGTCAAACTATTCCGTGACAAAACGGCTCTGGACTACGATTATCTGGGGAACTGGCAGGACCGGGAGAACAACCGTAACGTTGAGGAGTTCTACTTACGTCGTTTTTTGAAAGATGAGCAGGATTATGATGAATCCCTGATCACCAAAGCTCTCTATGAGCTGAACAAGGTTGCTGGTGACCAGAGCCGCCATCTCTATGATACCAACAAAGATGTCTATAGCATGCTTCGCTATGGTGTGAAGGTTAAGCCTGAGCACGGCGAGAATACACAGACAGTATGGCTCATCGACTGGAAGAAACCTTACCGTAATCACTTTGCCATCGCTGAAGAGGTAACCATCGTAGGGGAGCACACCAAGCGTCCTGACATCGTGCTCTATGTGAATGGCATTGCTCTTGGTGTACTGGAACTTAAACGTTCAACTATCTCCGTCAGTGAGGGTATCCGTCAGAATCTGGGGAACCAGAGCAGCACCTTTATCCGCCCGTTCTTCTCTACCATGCAGCTCATCATGGCCGGTAATGATACTCAGGGGGTGCGCTATGGCACCATCGAGACACCCGAGAAATATTACCTCACATGGAAGGAAGAGAGCGAGGTCGAGAACCTTCTCGACAGGCAGCTCCTGCAGTTATGCAATAAAGAGCGTTTTCTGGAGATAATCCACAACTTCATAGTATTTGATGCAGGGGTGAAAAAGGTCTGCCGCCCCAACCAGTACTTTGGTGTTAGGGCAGCACAGCTATTCATCCACCGGCGTGAAGGTGGTATCATATGGCACACCCAGGGAAGCGGCAAGAGTCTTACAATGGTATGGCTGGCCAAGTGGATACGTGAGAATCTGAAGGATTCAAGGGTGCTGCTCATCACTGACCGTATAGAGCTGGACGAGCAGATAGAGAAGGTATTCAAAGGGGTCAGCGAAGAGATCTACAGGACCAGGGATGGAAAGGATCTAATCAATAAACTCAATGCCAACCTTCCATGGTTGATATGTTCACTCATCCACAAATTTGGCAGTAAGGCCAAAGGGACAGATGAGACAGACATCGAGGGCTTCGTTGAGGAGATAAGCAAAGCACTCCCCGCAGATTTCGAGGCAAAGGGAGATATCTATGTCTTCGTTGATGAGTGCCATCGTACCCAATCCAGCAAACTCCATGCGGCCATGAAGAGGATATTGCCAGATGCCCTGTTCATCGGTTTCACCGGCACACCCCTGCTCAAGAAGGACAAGAAGACCAGTATGGAGATATTTGGACGCTATATTCACACTTACAAGTATGATGAAGCGGTCTCCGATGGTGTGGTCCTTGATCTGCGCTACGAGGCTCGGGACATTGACCAGACCATCACATCACAGGCCAAGATCGATCAGTGGTTCGAGGCCAAGACCAGAGGACTCAATGATATCGCAAAGGCTCAGCTTAAGAAACGTTGGGGAACCATGCAAAAGGTACTTTCCAGCCAGTCACGATTGGAGAAGATAGTCGCTGATATATTGCTTGACATGGAGACTAAGGACCGCCTGCAGAGCGGCCGTGGGAATGCAATGCTTGTAACCAGTAGCATCTATGAGGCCTGCAAGTGTTATGAGCTATTCTCCAAAACTGACCTGCTTGGGAAATGTGCGATCGTCACCTCATACAAACCCTCACCAGCAGATATTAAGGGAGAGGACAGTGGCGAAGGGCTGACCGAAAGCTTGAGACAGTATGATATTTACCGCAAGATGCTGGCTGAATGGTTCCATGAACCCGAAGACACTGCAATGTACAAGGTAGAGGAATTTGAGAAGGCGGTTAAGAACAAATTCATCGAGGAACCCGGGCAGATGAAACTCCTGATCGTTGTGGACAAACTGCTAACCGGCTTTGATGCTCCACCTGCCACCTACCTGTATATCGATAAACAGATGCGTGACCATGGTTTGTTCCAGGCGATCTGCCGTGTGAACCGGCTCGATGGTGAAGATAAGGAATATGGTTACATCATAGACTACAAAGATCTGTTTAACAGCCTGGAAGGAGCTATCAAAGACTATACATCCGAAGCCTTTGACGGTTACGAAAAAGAAGATGTAGAAGGACTGCTCAGCAATCGTGTAGACAAGGCGCGTGAGAGGCTGGAAGAAACTCTTGAGGCAGTGAGAGCGCTCTGTGAACCGGTAATTAAACGGGAAACGACCGAGTATCTGCATTATTTCTGCGCCCGTGATACCACAAACAAGGATGAACTCAAGGAGAATGAACCCAAGAGACTGGCCCTATACAAGGCAGTGGCTGCCCTTCTGCGAGCATACTCGAACATTGCTGGCGATATGGCTGAGGCAGGCTACAAGCCGGATGAGGCCTTGAGGATCAGACATGATGTTGAACACTACGAAATGGTGCGCAATGAAGTGAAATTGGCCAGCGGTGACTACATAGACCTCAAGATGTACGAACCTGCAATGCGCCATCTTATCGATACATACATCCGTGCTGAGGACAGCGAGAAGATATCCGCTTTCGATGACATGTCCCTGATACAGCTTGTAGTCGAAAGGGGAATAGATGCCATTGAGGGGTTGCCCAAGAGCATACTTGGAAGTCAGGAAGCGGTGGCAGAGACTATTGAAAACAACGTCCGCAGGCTCATAATTGATGAGTCCCCGATCAACCCAAAGTACTATGAGAAAATGTCCGAGTTGCTGGATGCACTTATCCTGGAACGTAAGGCACAGGCTATCGAGTATAAGGAATACCTCAAAAGGATTGTCGAGCTGACCAATCTGGTGTACAACCCTACAAACAGTTCCAGCTATCCAAAAAGCCTTAACACACCGGCCAAAAGATCATTGTATGACAATCTTGGACAGGACGAGGAATTGGCATTGAGAATAGATGAGGCAGTGCGTAATAGCAAACAGGATGACTGGCAAAACAACCATTTCAAACGAAAGCTTCTGCGTAATGCGGTTCAAAACGTTATTTATGAAGGACAACAAATAGGCGACGTCATGAGCCTCATCGAGGAACAGGAAGAGTATAAGTAATGGCCATGCACCAGATCAACGTGAATGGAATTGTTGTTGATGTTGTCCGCAAGAACATCAAGAATCTGCACCTTGGTGTATATCCGCCCGAAGGCAAGGTCAGAGTGGCTGCACCCCTGAGAGTGGATGATGAAGCGGTTCGATTGGCTGTAATATCCAAATTCTCATGGATCAGACGACAGCAGGGCAAATTCCATACACAGGAACGCCAGTCAGCTCGTGAATATGTCTCCCGTGAAAGTCATTATTACCTTGGTCGCCGCTATCTTTTGAACATTGTTTATCATAATGGTCCCGGCAAGGTAGTTGTCCGCAATAAGCGCATGATCGATCTTTTTGTCCGCGAGGATGTTGATGAGGCCCAACGTGAAAAGATTCTGATGGAGTGGTATCGAAAGGAGCTTAAGAAACTGATTCCCCCACTCATCGAGAAATGGGAGCAGATCATTGGTGTAAAGGTGAACGCATGGGGGATCAAGAGAATGAAAACCAAGTGGGGTAGCTGCAATCCTGAAGCTGGCAGGGTTTGGTTGAATCTTGAGCTGATAAAGAAATCATCCCATTGCCTTGAGTATATCCTAGTTCATGAGATGGTGCATTTACTCGAGAGAAAGCACAATGATCACTTCAAGGACCTGATGGATTCCGCCATGCCACATTGGCGTTTGTACCGGGATGAGCTGAACAGGATGCCACTGGCACATGAGAGCTGGACTTATTGAGAACTCATGTAAACCCTTAGCCACACCTATACCATCCAGAAAAGACCTACATACCCATGAGGCAGCGCTCTGATGCGGAAGCGGAGAAGTACCCACGCAAAATACAGGTGCCGAATCATACGCACTGTAAAAACTTCGACACATTCAGTCAGAGATGCGTTCATGAAGAAAATCTCTGCCAAGTTTCTTTGTCTTGAGTTCAAAAAAGAACTGCTCGAAATTGTGGATAAGTACGAGAACATCGTGCTACACGATGATGAGGCTTACAGTAAACTTACAGTAGTGGGGCAGTGAGGACTACCACCCACCTGTCCTCCCTCTTAAAGTTCAGCAATGGATTGTGGTCGTTCAGGTTATTATCCGCATCGATATAGCAATCGTTATATAAGAATTGTACAATAGATGATATTATGGAACTGATCGGAAAATCTAAAGTTACGAAGAACAAAATCAATGAGCATCACACGTATCCTTTAGTACGACTTCCTGAGACGCATCTCGATTTAACAGGCAATACAATGCATATTTTTGAGACTACCTGCAATGGTAAGCGAGCATTGGTCCTATATCCAGACGAAGACTTTGACGGGGAGATTGTACAATCATCTGACAAGATTATACAATATCTATCTAATATTGTACAATCCAATAATGACACACAACGTTTAGACTTGATAGAACAGAAGTTAGAAACGATATTGGAAGCCTTAAAAATAGATAATGGGCCCGATGAGATTCGAACTCATGATCCCCGCCGTGTAAAGGCGATGTCATAACCGGCTAGACCACGGGCCCATGTGTGCAAATTCATTGCCCGCAACAGGAAACTTACGAGCAACCCCTTAATGTAACTAGTTGTATATATTCCTTTTTGGTCAACTTGATGTGGCTTTTTATACCAGAGGTCTGAATGATATGCGTGCCTGCAGCAGAGGAAGGACAGCATATACGGAGATCAACTCAAAAGCATGCTCAATAGCCTGATTTCTTTCCGGTCATCCCGGTTACCCGGATCTTGATGACAACGATCTTTTCGAGGGCATCCACGGGAAATGAGTAGGCTCCCTGCCCTGCGTACTTCTCCATGATAACGTTCAAGGCTTCCGCTTTTCCTGCCTGGTCTTCAATGAGGCTTGCATTGCCCCAGCCGATAATGCTGTAGTATCTCATGCCCCAGTTGCATGGCGCCTCCGCGGATACAAGCTCCGTCCTGTGCTCCACCTCAAAGCACACCAGCGGATTTGCCCTGATCATGTCCAGTTTCTTTCCTTCAGGGGCTGCATGCAGATATATCGTGTTGTCCCTGTATGCGAAGTTCATCGGCACTACATAGGGGACATTGTCCCTGCACAGGCCAAGCCGACAGACCGGCGCTTCATCCAGTACGGACTGGAGCAGGCTTGCATCATGGATCTCTTTGTCACTGCGCCTCATCTTTTTCTACCCCCTGTTCACTGATCACTCTGGGGGAAACACATCATCACCGTTTCACGGGCTTCCTGCAGCCATGTCTCTCTTTTCTGCATGGTGCTTCCGGCTATTGTCCTGAACATCCTGCGATGATAGTTTTTCACACCGCAGAAATCAAAGATACAGTCCCTCCAGATCCTCTCCAGCGGATCCCCGAAGACAGAGTTCTCCCTTTCCCCGGGAGTATTGGAGGTATTGAAGACAATAGCTGCCTTTGCTTTCAGCAGGCCGATGGGAAGCCCGGAGCCATCATCCTCTTCTGCGAACCTGTACGCCACATGCTCCCGGAGAACCCTGTCCACCCAGCCTTTAAGGATGGCCGGGGGCTGTCCCCACCAGTTGGGGTGGATGATGATGATGCCATCAGCCTCCCTGATCTCCATACAGTGTACCCGGACAAGTCTGTCTTCCGAGCAGTCTGTCACAAGTTCCTCACCCCGGATAACAGGATCAAAGTATTCCACGTACAGATCGTGGAACAGGACATCATGCCCGTTCCCTTGCAGTGTATCTACAACTGCAACTGCAATAGCATGATTGAAACTTTTGGGATAGGGATGCCCAAGTATGACTGAAACCTTCATTTGACCACCATTTAAAAGCACTTGAACCCGGATGCCTGGATATCTACATTTTCCGGCGTGTCCTGACTGCTCTCTTGCATCAACTATCCGCCTATACCAGATAGTCCACAACCACCCGCTCTTCCCGTACCTTTGCCACGAAGTCCGCAACCTTCACATGCTCGGGGTGCTCCTGGTAAGCGTACAGCGCTGCCTAATCCCTGAACTCAGAGTACAGCACGACATCATAGGCAGCATCCGAATGATTGACGTTGACCCCTACTTCCAGGAACTCAATCTCAGGTATCCTTCCAGGAAGGGACTCAAGCATTCTCTTCATTAAAAGCACATTTTCGAGCTTATTCTTTCCTTCTGCAGTTTCCTTCAGTTTCCACATAACGATGTGCTTCAACATGCATCAGACTCTCCGCATTTTTAAATTATCCTTGAACCTGAATACTCCATTGTTAATAAAATATGCACTTTCTCTGGAAAACAGGAACATTGGCCAATAAAATGCTGAAAATATTAATCGACGTATCTATATATAAGAGCGGAGCGTATTAAACACCTATGCCTTCCCATGCAGGTCATGAGGAAAATGATGAAGATGAATTTGTCGATGAGTATCTTGGCGACTTTGCAAGTGTCAGATCAATTGTACGCGAAGCTCTGCCTTTTCAGTTACTTGCGACCTTTGGAGGCGTCGCTTCCGGTATCATCCTCTCGGGCATGACAGATGAACTGCAACTCATACCCGGACTCATCGTAATATCTCCGGCCGTGCTGGGAATGAGAGGCAACATTTCCTCCACCCTGGGTTCCAGGCTCGGCAGTGCTATCCATATGGGTCTTATCACGAGGATAGAGAGGAATCCCGAGCTGATCAACAGCGTCTCAGGTTCCCTGCTTCTAAGCGCCCTGATGTCCTTCCTGCTCGGAGTGATGGGACATTACATCACCATCGCATTCGGGCTGGAGAGTGCGGGTGCTCTTGCACTGACACTTATCGCAGTCCTTGCAGGCGTTTCTTCAGGTATCATACTCTCATTTGTGGCTGTCCTGCTTGCCTTGGGTATGTTCAGGTTCGGGTTCGATCCAGACAACGTGGTCACGCCTGCCATTGCCACTATCGGTGACATTGTTTCGATGATGATGATATTCATAGCTGCAAGGATGGTGCTTTCCCTATGAGCTATTACACTGTCAGGGGAATAGTGGGGAGAGGTTTCCCTATTATCTTCATTACTTCAATAATAGGCATATTCACAGGACAGATACTCAACCTGCGCCTTGAGAACCTTGTGGCAATGCCGATAATCCTGCTGCTGATCCCTGCGCTTATAAAAATTGGCGGGGACACCGGCAGCATGCTGGGCGCCCGCCTTTCCTCGGCACTGCACATGGGTCTTGGAGGCAACCTGCGCCATAACCCGGTGGTACGCAACAGCGTACTTGCAGCCTTCATAATTGGAGAGTGCGCCTTTGCCTTTCTGGCGGTGATAGTGTGGATAACAGGCTCGATACTTGGCATAGGGATGGGACTTGCAACACTGATGAAGCTCTGCCTTATAGCCGGCACCTTCGAACTCATCACGGTCTATACGTCCACTCTCACTATAGCTTTCGTGTCACATCGCTTCGGAGCTGATCCCGATGATACCGTCATCCCGCTGATAGCCACGCTTGGTGACCTGATCGGCGTCACAGGCATATTCATTACAATGCATCTGTTAGGCATAATCTAGCAAAGAATTAAAAACCCATGAGAAAATAGGAATAATTGAACCGGTAGAAAAATTATGAGCCCTAAGGTAATTAAGTATATACCACGCAATCTCAAGGATCTCCTTATAGAGATGAAGAACACATCGGAACTGATGGTCGATCTTGCTTATTCTGCAATGGTGTACGACGACGAGGACATCGCCGAAGAGGTGCTGAACCTTGAAGAGAAAATGGACACACTCGACTACCACATGAAGATCGCTGCAATGCTCAGCGCAAGGCGTGTGGAGGAGGCCGAGGAGATGTCCGGTGTGCTTCAGGTTGCACGTGCATCCGGGAATATCTCCAGTGCTGCAGGCGATATTGCAAAGATAGTCCTGCTGGAAATGGGCATACCCATGGAGCTGAAGCTCGCCCTCAGGGAAGCCGAGGAGACCATTGCAAGAGCAACGATCAGCGAGGATTCTCCCCTTGCAGGCAGGACCCTTGAGGACATAGAGCTCGACACGGAGACAGGCATGTGGCTTATCGCCATCCGCCGCCAGGATGAATGGATATACGACCCTAACCATGCCACCAGGGTGCGTGAGGACGATGTGCTCTTTGCACGAGGCCATGACGAAGGCGTGCCGATATTCATGGAACTTGCGACAAAACGCAAGTACCTGCCAAGGGAAGTGCAGCATGAGAGGTTCCTCATCGACCTGGAAAGGGCAGTGGACATCATTGTTGAAATGAAGAACATGAGCGAGCTCTCAGTGGGCCTTGCCTATTCTGCGCTCCTGTTCGACAACAAGGACATCGCGCTTGAAGTAAAGGCCCTTGAGGGAGAGGTCGATGCCATGAAGAACGAACTTCAGCACTGGGTTCTCGAAACCGCAAAGCATGTCCCGGACGTAAACCAGCTGAGGGGACTCCTGCACCTGGCCCATGCAACGGAATCCATCTCGGATGCAGCATATACCATTGCGGATACGGTCCTCAGGGGCATTGAACTGCACCCGGTCGTTACCCTTGCCATAAGGCAGTCCGATGAGGTCATCACAAAGCTTGTCGTGCAGAGTTGCTCCCCCATTGTCGGGAAGACCTTCGGCCAGCTCAAGGTCGAGACCGAGACCGGCATGTACGTGATGGCCATCAAGAGAGGGGACAAATGGGTCTACCGCCCCAATAAGAGAACAGTGATCCAGTCCGGCGACCTCCTGATTACAAGAGGTTCACGCACAGGAGAGGATGCACTCTTTGAAATGTGCGCCTGTCCTTTTGAAAATGAGAGAATGTCCTGATCGAAAAGATCAGGACCTATTTCTCCAATGCCTGCAGTCTCTTACAGAAGCTGTCAGATTAGCTCCTGAAACCCTGATTTGACGGCTTTTCCCAACTATTTCAAAATCCGCATTTATTTACAGCTAGATAAGGACACGGATTACCACAGATTTGCACGGATTTTACGTGACAGGTGTTTCTAAACCCAATATTCCCGAAATCCGTGTAAATCCGTGTCTAATGATAGGTCAAAAAAAGATAGGTCTTAGTAAATAAATGCAGTTTTAGATCAGAATCCTATTTGGTTGCCTCTTAAAGTTTCCTGATTTCCACACTGCCGTCATTCTTACCGATATAGACCTCATCCACATTGGTGAATATGCCATGTTCCACAAGGCCTGTAAGTTGCGAGAGTTTGGCGGACATATCCTTCGGATCAGCGATAATGCCAAAACTTGCGTCGATCACAAAGTTCCCGTTATCCGTGATCACCGGACCGTCCTTCCTTGCAGCCATACGCAGCTCGGGATTGCCTCCAAGCTCCTTTATCTGCTTTGCCACAAGCTCTCTTGCATAGGGAAGAACTTCAATGGGCACGTAGTGCTCCAGTTTCTCGCTTACCTTTGACTCGTCCGCAACGATCACAAAGCGTTTGGCTGACCTTGAGACTACCTTCTCACGGGTATGGGCTGCACCGCCTCCCTTTATTGTGAAAAGGGAAGCATCAACCTGGTCGGCTCCGTCAATGGCAATGTCAAGTTCCGGGTGCTCGGCAAGTGATGTAAGGGTGATACCCGCCTCTATTGCCAGCATTTCGGACTGGTAGGATGTGACCACCGCAATGATGTCCAGCCCCTCGCATACCCGCCTTCCAAGTTCCGCTATGGTGTAGGCAGTTGTGGAGCCTGTGCCCAGGCCCACGACCATCCCGTCCTTTACAAGATCTGCAGCTGCAATGCCTGCCGCCTTCTTTCCGGGGTTCTCCCCGCCTGTGTTCCTTTCCTTCATGGATACCAGCCTGGCTTAGGGGGAAAGTCTTCGCCTGTCCCTCGGGAAGAGCACTACATCACGGATATTCTCGACACCCAGCATGGTCATGACCAGCCTCTCGCAGCCGATACCCCATCCACCATGTGGTGGCATCCCGTACCGGAAGGCCCTCAGGTAGAACTCGAAACCCTCAGGGTTGAGTCCCTGGGATTCTATGCGGCTCTTGAGCTGCTCCGGGTCATGGATACGCTGTGCACCCGAGGACAGTTCCATTGTCCTGTGCATCATGTCGAATGACTTGGAAAGCTCTGGCTTGTCCTCGTAGGGCTTTGCATAGAATGGCTTTATCTCGGTAGGCCAGTCTATGATGAAGTAGTGTGACTGACCGGTCTCATTGAACACATGGTTGCCGATGGTGTGTTCCGAGAGCGTGCTGAGGTCGTCACCCCATTTCAGGCTTTCCTCACCATAGGAGTTGACTATGGTGATCGCCTCACCATAGGTGATCTTCATGAAAGGTGTCTGTGGTACGGTCAGTTCTACACCAAGAGCCTCAAGCTGCCTTGAACAGTTGGCGATGACCTGTTCATAAACGTAGGCCACCATGTTCTCCAGGATCTCCATCACATCAAAGTGATCGCAGAAGCTGGCTTCAATATCGATGGACGTTGCCTCGTTGAGGTGCCTGCGGGTGTCGTGCTCCTCAGCCCTGAAGATGGGACCGATCTCGAATACCCTGTCAAGTCCGCCACTCATCAGCATCTGCTTGAAGAGCTGCGGGCTCTGGTTAAGGAAGGCCTCCCTGTCAAAATAAGTGATCGGGAAAAGTGATGTCCCGCCTTCCGTTGCAGTTGCCACGACCTTTGGGGTTGATGTTTCAATAAAACCGTAGGATGACAGAAAGCCCCTGACAGCCTTCAGAACCTCATGCCTGATAGTGAATACGGCGGTTGTCTTCTCCCTTCTCAGGTCCATGAACCTTGAGTCAAGGCGGGTATCCAGGTCGGCGTCCACCTTGCCTGTGGTATCCATAGGAAGCGGAGATTCCGCCTCGTTGAGCAGGGTTATCTGCTCGGGGATTATCTCGTAGCCGTTAGGCGCCTTTGCTTCCGGCTTAATGGTGCCGGTCACGGATACAATAGACTCGCGCACAAGCCCCCTGGCCTTTTCCAGCAGTTCCGGGTCGGTCTTCTTCTTGACAAGTGTGACCTGGCCGCGTCCTTCACGGTCCCTGACCACAACAAAACAAATTCCTCCGAGGTCACGGACCTCATGCACCCAGCCTGCAACGGAGACTTTCTTGTCAGCCATCTCAGCCGGGTCAATCTTAGATGTATAATGCGTCCTGAGATCTTTTAGTAACATAACTTCACCTTATCCGGGATATTGATTTAACAGTTTGGATTAGTCCATGTGATTGCATCAAATACTTGACACCAATACTTATTACTTTGCTATTAACCTGATCATCATCTGGACTTTTTCAGCAGGTGTTTTCAACAGGTCTTCTCAGCGGTCTTAGCTTGCTCCCCCGAGCCGGGCTTGCCCAGATCGGTCACACAGGCCTCCACGATGCTTCTGTCGGAAATCTCACCTGCGAGGTTCTCTTTCATTATTGATGCAACCGTAGTGGGGTCGTCAGACTGGCCCCGGGCCCACATCAGCTTGACAAGCGCAACTTCCGCAAGCATATCCTCACCTTCAATAACGCCGGCCCTGAGCATGTCCCTTCCGGTATCGTAGACCCTGTCGCACACCCTGCCATGGAGGCACTGTGAAGTGATCACTACAGGAACACCCGAACTGACAGCTCTCTCGATCTGCGGTATCCAGTCAGTTGAAACGTGGCCAAGACCTGTACCTTCGATCACCAGGCCGTGATAGCCTGCATCAACATAGTATCCCAGAACATCCGGACTTGCGCCGGGGGTGAATTTCACAAGCGCACACATGGGATCAATATTGTCCTTCAGTTGCAGTGCTTTTTCCCCTTTTCTGGTATAGTTACCCGGACTTTCCACCTTCATGGTCCTGTAGTCAACATAGCCAAGGGGTTCTGAATTGATGGACTGGAAGGCGTCCCTTCTGGAGGTATGCATCTTCCGCACCTTCGTGCCCCGGTGTATGGCGCACCTGCTGTCCGATTCATCAGCGTGCATCACAACAGTGACCTCTGCAATATCGCTCACTGCAACCAGTGCCGCACATATGGCATTCATGGCGTTGTCACTGCTCGGCCTGTCGGCACTGCGCTGGGAGCCTACAAAGACTATCGGCACAGGGGTTTCTATCATAAAGGATATGGCTGCGGCCGTATACATCATCGTATCAGTGCCGTGGGCCACGATGATCCCGTCGGCGCCCTTCTCTATCTCAGAGGCGATCTCCCGTGCCAGAGCCTGCCAGTACTCTGCCTTCATGTTCTCGGACAGGATATTGTATATGGCCTTGCCGCTGAAAGAGGCTATCGTCTTCAGCTCAGGTATCGACCGGAGGATATCATCAGCGGAGAAACGTGCGGTCACAGCACCGGTCCTGTAATCGATCTTGCTTGCAATGGTTCCCCCCGTGGAAAGGATGGAGACCTTCGGCAATTCAGGTCCTGCTGAAAGAGCTGTTCCGGCAGCCTTGACCGGGGCCGGCTCTTTGAGCACCTTCTTCTCCAGCATGGTAACAACAGCATTCCCAGGATCTATTCCTGCGTTGTAGCCGCTTTTCATTTTCAGGACTATATGCCTGGTAGTGCTTGGCATGACCGTGCCTTCATACTCCACACCGTTTTTCTCTATCCTGATCCTGTCGCCTTCTTCGAATTCCATGATTATCCCCTGGATACTAACTATAGAATATTATCTCCGGTATTACATACATGATTCTGCCGCATCGAACAGACCTTTCAGGGAGGTCTCGATGCTGTCATTCAGCTCCTTTATCCCGGAACGTACCTTCCCAAGTTCTTCAAGGCTACTGCTTATAGCCCTTGAGGTCTCATCCGGAGAGGGGCCTCCTATGATCTTACGCCTCCTTATATTGGACACAGGGTCCAGTGCCTCCCTTATCATCTTCTCCGTCAGGCCGCGTTCGCTTAATCCCGAGCCCAGTATCCTGCCCGAGACATCGTCGACATCCTTCAGTGTGGGAACCCCACTGCTGCGTGCAAGTACGCCCACTATCTGGTGGGCTGTCCTGAAAGGAATGCCTGTTGCCCTTACCATTGTGTCCGCAAGCTCCGTGGCTGTGGTAAATCCTGCCGTGGCCTTGTCAGCCATGGCATCTGTATTGACCTTCATTGAACCGATTATGCCGGTCATTATCCTCACGGCGCTCCTTGTGGCCTCAACCGAACGCCACATATTTGGCGTAGCCTCCTGCAGATCGCGGTTATAGCTTAAAGGAAGGGCCTTGCAGATGGTCAGTAGCGCCATCAGGGAGCCCATGACAGTACCAGCCTTCCCGCGGATGAGCTCGGCAGTGTCCGGGTTCTTCTTCTGCGGCATAATGGAGGACGTGGAGGAGTAGCTGTCATGCAGTTCAACGAACCCGAACTCAGGTGTCGACCACAATACGAGTTCCTCGGCCATCCTGCTGAGGTTCACCATAATATTTGCCAGCACCGACGCCGTCTCGATAAGAAAATCACGGCTGCTCACGGCGTCCATGGAATTTCCCAGCAGGCTGCTGAAGCCAAGCAGTGAAGCGGTCCGCTGACGGTCCAAATCAAAACCCGTGGAAGCAAATGCAGCCGCTCCCAGGGGGCTTCTGTTCACCCTTGAGAATGCATCCATCACACGCTCGGTATCCCTTGCCACGGCACCTGAGTGTGCAAGCAGGTGATGGGCAAATGTCGTCGGCTGTGCATGCTGCAGGTGGGTAAAACCGGGCATGAGGGTCTCTGTATGCACCGAGGCCCTGTTGAGAAGAGCAAGGCGAAGCCCCACAAGCTCCTCCATCAGGGAGAGCAGCTCATCCCTGAGCCTTATGCGGATACATGTTGCAACCTCATCGTTGCGGGAGCGGCCTGAATGCATCCTGCCTCCGGTCTCCTCGCCTACAATGTCAATGAGCCGGGATTCAAGGGAAATGTGGATATCCTCATAGGAGTGATCGAGCTGTTCGATCCCGCCTTCCTTCACCTTCATGAGGCCGCGGAGGATCTTACTGCAGTCATCTGATCTTATTATTCCCTGTTCTTTCAGCATGACCGTATGAGCCAGGTCTACAAGTATGTCCGCCTCGAATATCCACTTGTCCGCAGACATGGAAGAAGTGAAGTTCAGTATATCTTCATCAGGACTGGAGGACAGGCGTCCCCTGCGTAAAATATTGCTCATGTGAATCCTCAGTGATCTTGATCGGTTATATGGAATATAGTTACGTAAGAAACGAATGATTATGTAGGCTGCTTACGGCATTAACACTTAAATAAGAATCGGTTTTAGCAGGAAGAGATTCCCGTGAAGTGCAAGTGCATCCCGTATATGATAGTCTGATTTATATACTAAGCAATATTATATATTTACGAATTGTATAAAGTACATACGTGAAAATCTCATATTAAACGAGGGTCACAATGGCAAATGACTTACAGCAATACCAGGAAAAAACCTCCAATGACCTGCTTCAACTTGTCATCTTCAACCTGGGAACAGAGGAGTTCGGCATAGATATCATGAAAGTGCAGGAGATCATCCGCTTGCCAGATATCACACGCATCCCTAAATCCCCCGATTACATAAAAGGCGTCATCAACCTGCGTGGTAAGATAATCGTTGTAATGGACCTTGACAAACGCTTCGGGCTTCCCTCAAAAGAGATCACGGAAGAATCAAGGATCATAGTTGCGGACGTTGAGGGCAGCATTGTCGGAATGGTTGTGGATTCCGTAAGTGAGGTCATCCGGCTTATGACGTCCAGCGTCGACCCCACCCCAGAGATAATCACCCACAGCATCAATGCAGCATACCTCAAAGGCGTGGGCAAGATAGATGACAGGCTCCTGATATTACTGAACCTGGAAAACATCATCAATGAAACTGCAGGCTGAAAAAACCTGCAGCGAAATTAACTTTTTTGGTTCTCTTTAACATCGTGTGGGTAAACTGAGTTTCCCTGCCATCAAGAATATCATTGTATTCCTACACTTCTCCGTTTTTAATCCATATGCTCTCTTA
>JASKKT010000037.1 GCA_030154025.1 Methanolobus sp. | reverse complement strand
ACATTGCTTAAGCAATGTCATTGCATGTTTTGCATCATGGACAGGTTTACCTGATATTTTAAAACCGGTAATGACTAACTTATCAGTATCAACAGAAATGCTTGTTTTCAAGAATGATCTACGTTTCTTTCCTGTTCTGAATGAATACTAGTAGCTACAGTGGTCACTGGTAAATCCACTTGAATCAATAGCAGTAACTTCAATTCTTTCTCCATGTGAATAGAACAGGTCAAGTGTTTGTTTCAATAGTCCATTGAAATAACAGACTTAATTCTTCGAGTGAATTTATGCAACGTGGTATAATGTGGAACTTGTTTTAACCCAATTTTCTGCTGTACCTTATCCATCACTTCAACAAGTTCAACAGTACTTCTATAGTCAACATCAAGATACTCTTTCAACAAAACAAGTGTCAGAAGCTGATGTTGCGTATAAGTCCTCTTGGAATACTTGTAACTGTATATCTGCAAATGTGATTTTCCTGATACAGCTAGCGCTGTATCAACAAACTTTAAGTATCTATTCGACAAAACACTAATCATCCTCTTTGTGTTTTGGTGCCAACTAACACTTTGGGGTTTTATCATTTTTAAAGCATCAAGTAATTTTTAGCAGGAAATAGGTTTTCTACAGAGCCGTTAATTCCCTATATGTCATTAAAATATTGTGTAAATGTCCCTTCAAAATGTGATATATAATGATAAGGGAACCAATATTCTTCATTTTGTAATTCTTGAATTTTATCTATTTTCATACTTAAATCCTGTCTTATTTGTTTTTGACATTTCTAACTATCGCTTTATCACTTCATTTGCCAAACTAAATCCCCATTTAAATAAATCCTTGTCAAGTATATATATACTTGCGAAATAGACTAGAATTGCAATAAGAACACTGAAAACTACTCCATACCAACTATATGGATTTATTATGTTAAATAAAGCATAAACACTAAAACCCATCAGTATTGAAGCAATTAAAGGTGTTTTAATGGAACTCCACAAATACCCCCATGGTAATCCTAAAATTATATTCGCTATGTATATATGAAGTGATAATGAAAGTATAGCTAATCCCATTCTCGCAAGACAAAACAATAAGAGACCATGTGGAGCAACTAACAAATAAACAGGTATATAGTATGCAACAGATACTATTAATAGCTTTGAGTTAACGTCAGGTCTTCCTATTGCTCTATATAAACTGGGATTTAACACAACTAAGTATGCAAAAGCACTTCCTAAGCCAATTAGAGAAATAACATACTCAAGACCCTGCCATTTTTGACCAAAGATTACTGATGTGATAGGGTGTGATAACAAAAATAATCCAACGCCTGTCGGCAAGGAAACAATAGCTACCAATTGAGCCAACTTCAAAAAAATTCTTTTCAACTCTGGTATATTTGATTGCAACCTTGAAAATGCTGAATAGGCAATTGGATTTATAGGATTCATTAGAAAGGTAAATACAAACGTGACCGTCGTAAATCCAACACGATATACACCAAGGTTTTCTGTTCCCATAAAACGGCCCAAGATAATCGAATCTCCCCACATAATAACCCATCCTAATAATGCTTCCAGAAAAACCCATGATGAAAATCCCATCATTTCCTTTGCTAAAGGGAAATTATACTCTAATTTTGGCCTCCAAGGACTTAACCTCCAGAAAAAGATTAACTGAACTAAAGAACCAAATAAAGTTCCATACACCAAAGCCCAAACACCAAAACCCATGAAAGCCATTGGAATGGAAATGATTGCTGGAGCAATACTTCCTCCAATCCGAGTGTAAAATAAAGGCTTGAAATCCAATGATCGCTGTATTAATGCAGAATGAACTTCAAACAAACTGACAATAACAACCTGTAAACAGAGAACTCTCAATACATTTGAAGCTACAGGCTCACTGAAAAAATCTGCGATGTATGGTGCTATTATGACTATTGTGCAATATAACATCAATCCCAGTGTAAGGTTAGTCCAGAAAATTATGTTTGATGCTTCCTCAAGCCGGTCTCTTCTTTGAATCAGAGCTTCCCTCAGTCCGAAGTTTTGCCAGATTTGAATAAAACCAATGGCAATTGTAGCTATGGCAATAATTCCAAAAGCTGATGGAACTAAAAGACGAGCAAGAATTAATGTTATAAGGGAGGTCATTGCTTGAGAGGAAATTTCTCCCAGTGTTGTCCATTTTACTGATTTAATGGAGCGTTTATAAACTTCATCAGCGGATAAGTTCTCATTTGTCATGTCAATGGGCCTATATGAATTGGAGTGAATCCATTCGCATAAAATCTCTTGCATACTGCAAAGCAATTCCATAGTTCTAAACAGTATTGCTGGTAAATGCAGCTCTTGAGCCCCAATCAAGGGATTCTAACCATTTATTGAGTTTAGTAGAAGTAACTATAATATTGATAACATTTAATGGAAATCTTGGAATTTGTTCTAATGCATTTAATGCCATCAACGCATGTAGTATCAAATATCTTGCACCCTACCACTCTTCAGTTTCAAAAATGTCTTTTTGGATAAATGGGTCTTTAAAAATTCCATCCTCCCCTTGGTATGTATTACTGTATTCAGTACATTCTTTTTTTGACCACATGATAATTTTTGCAAACCTCCAACGAGGTGTTTTATCAAAACTGCACAAATTGATGAATAAAGAAGTAGTTCCCTTTTTTTATGTTATATCCATATAAATATAGTTTATGTGAATCGAGCATTAAACTATCACAGTACTCTATTGCATTTTCATGTGCAACTTCAATAAAATTCCATGATACATATTCAAGAAGCTTTTTGTCCATAGTGTTTAATTTATATTCTCTGAAATAGTTAGATACGATAGGTATATGCTCAATCATGATTAATTGCTCACATATGTATCACTTTTTCGCTTGTAGTTATTTAAAGAATGATTTGAGGATAAGATAAAGGAATGCTACAATTGAAGTCCATTTTATAATGTGTTATAGTACGTCTGTTTTTGTTTCATGTTCTGCATACCATTGAGTGTATTTTTCTAGCCCTTCAATAATCTTGGTTTCAGCGCTCCATCCAAGCAACTCATTTGCTCTTGAAACATCTGCCCAAGTATCTTTAACATCCCCTTTCTGCTTTTCAACATAGTTTATTTTCGCTTTATTACCAGTAGCAGTTTCAATTGATGATACCAAATCGTTCACAGTTATTCTGTTACCACCTCCAATGTTAAAGACATCTGCTGTTATTTGATTAGAAGATTTGGCAGCGAGCAAATTAGCGCTGACTACATCATCTACATAAGTAAAGTCTCGCGTCTGTGACCCATCGCCATATATTGTAATCTCGTCACCGTCCAATACAGCCTTGACAAATTTATTGATTGCCATATCAGGGCGCTGCCTTGGGCCATAAACAGTAAAGTAACGCAAAGATATAGACGGCACTCTGTAATTTATTCTATAAAGGTGGCAGAGATTTTCTGCTGCTAGTTTTGTAACACCGTATGGTGATAGTGGCTGGACTTTGTTTTCCTCTTTTATCGGCAGGCTAGAATCTCCATACACTGAAGAAGATGAAGAGTAAACAAACTTCCTTATATCTTTATCTTTATAATATTCTAACAACTTCTGTGTACTTTGAATGTTATTCTTTGTGTATATCTCAAAGCTTTTTCCCCATGATGATCTCACACCAGCTTGCGCTGCTAAATGAAAAACATAATCTACCTTCGGAAAATCGTCAATTTGTAATATGTCTTCTTTTATGAATGTAAAATTAGAGCAAGTTAAAGAGTCTGATAGGTTTGCTTCTTTTATGTATTTTGAATAGTAATCCGTAAAGCAATCAATACCTATTACCTCATAACCAAGCTCCAATAATCTATCTGTTAGATTACTTCCAATAAACCCTGCACAGCCAGTGACCAATGCTTTCGTCATCATCCCTCCTTTTTGTTACACTTTTTCATCACTTCTGATCATCATCTTTACAAGTTCTTCAAAACCTATTTTTGATGTCCATTCAAGTTTATCTTTAGCTTTTGAAGGGTCTCCTATCAATATATCTACTTCAGTTGGTCTATAATATCGTGAATCTACTTCTACTAACACTTTGCCACTTTTACTGTCTAACCCAACCTCATCTGCACCTTCCCCTCTCCACTCAATCTCAATCCCCACCTCCCTGAATGCAAGTTCCACAAACTCCCTCACAGAATGTGTCTCCCCAGTTGCAATCACATAATCATCAGGTTCATCCTGCTGCATCATCAGCCACATGGCTTCAACATAATCGCCTGCAAAGCCCCAATCCCTTTTCGCATCGAGGTTACCCAGATATAGCTTCTCCTGTAGTCCTTTCTTGATCTTGGCCACGGCCATGGTAATCTTTCTTGTGACGAAAGTTTCTCCTCTGATGGGTGATTCATGGTTGAAGAGTATACCGTTGCAGGCAAACATGCCGTAAGCCTCACGGTAGTTGATAGTGATCCAGTATGCATACAACTTTGCTGCAGCGTAGGGGCTCCTCGGATAGAAGGGAGTTTTCTCGCTCTGCGGTATTTCCTGCACTTTGCCATAAAGCTCACTTGTGGAAGCCTGGTAAAACTTCGTTTTCTTCTCCAAGCCAAGTATGCGTATTGCTTCCAGAAGTCTGAGGGTTCCCAGGGCATCGGAGTTTGCTGTGTATTCCGGGGTTTCGAATGAGACCTGTACGTGGCTCTGGGCGGCAAGGTTGTAGATCTCATCGGGCTGGGTTTCCTGTATGATCCTGATAAGGTTGGTGGAATCTGTCAGATCGCCGTAGTGCATGAAGAAGTTCACGTTCCTCTCATGCGGGTCTTTATACAGGTGGTCAATGCGTGCCGTGTTGAAAGAGGAAGACCTTCTTTTGATACCATGCACGATGTATCCTTTGTTGAGCAGGAACTCGGCAAGATATGCACCATCTTGGCCTGTAATTCCGGTAATAAGAGCTGTTTTAGTCATTTAAGATGCCTCTTTGGAATAATGCTTATGCAAGTTGCTTAAAGTACTCTATGGTTTCCCTTAACCCGTCCGCTAATTTTACCTTCGGCTCCCATCCCAGAATCTCTTTTGCTCTAGTGATATCAGGTCTTCTGACTTTGGGATCATCGACAGGAAGATTTTCATATATGATCTTGGACTTGCTTCCAGTAATCTCGATAATTTTCTCTGCGAAATCCAGCACAGTCATCTCTGCCGGGTTCCCCAGGTTAATAGGTTTTGCATAATCGGACATCATCAATCTATACAATCCATCCACAAGATCGGAAACATAACAGAAGGACCTCGTCTGCTTACCATCGCCGTAAACTGTTATATCCTCACCTTTCAATGCCTGGTTAATGAAATTCGGGACCACGCGGCCATCGTTTGCCCGCATCCTGGGGCCGTAAGTGTTGAATATGCGTGCTATCCTCGTCTCAAGGCCATGGTGCGTGTGATATGCCATGGTAATAGCTTCTGCATATCTCTTTGCCTCATCATAGACTCCACGGGGGCCGACGGGGTTGACGTTTCCCCAATATGTCTCCGGCTGGGGGTTGACCAGCGGGTCTCCGTAAACTTCTGAAGTGGATGCAAGAAGAAGTCTTGCTTTGTGCTCCTTAGTGAGGCCAAGCATGTTGTAGGTACCAAGAGCACCTACTTTCAGTGTCTGTATGGGCAGTTCCAGGTAGTCGACGGGTGAAGCAGGGCTTGCAAGGTGGAAAATGTAATCTATCTTATCGCCAAAATAGATGGGCTTTGTGATGTCATGTTTCAGGTACGTGAAATTATCTGAATCGATATGCTCGATGTTTTTTGTCTTTCCGGTGACGAGATTATCAATACATATAACCTTGTGCCCTTTCTCTATCAACAGGTCACAGAGGTGTGAACCTACAAACCCTGCTCCTCCGGTTACTATGGACTTCATATTATCACGACCTAAAACTCAATAGAAGATGAATCCCCTATATTCAATGAATTATGTTTTCCCACGACATTTGCGTCATCACCGACAATTGAGGACTGGAGGTTGACACTGGAAAGGTGTGTTCTCGAGCCAATGACAGTGTTTGAGATAATGGAGTTCTCAATGACCGAGTCTTCAGCAATTGATGTGAACGGACCTATAACGGAATTGATCACTTTCACGTTTGCACCAAACTTGACAGGCGGCATTATCACAGAACTTATGCTTTCATAAGTCTCAGATGTGCTTTCCTGTTCGCTGAGTAGTATTCTGTTAGCCTCAAGAAGTGATTTTGCATGTCCGCAATCATACCAGCTTGAGACCTGAAAAGTTTTGAGCTTACTGCCCCTTGATACCATTTCCTGAAGCGCATCAGTGAGCTGGTACTCTCCACGGGTCTTAATATTGTTCTCCATCATCCAGCCGAGTATGTTCAGAAGAAGCGACGTATCTTTTATGAAGTATACTCCTGCAATGCCAAGATTCGAAGAGGGATTTTCAGGCTTTTCCTCAAGCTTCTCAATATATGAAGACTGCCCGTCAAGATAAACGATCCCGTATTTCCTGGGCTCATCGACTTCCCTGACACCTATGGACGCAGAGCATTCCCCGTTCTGGCAGTACTGACCATGAAAGTCCTTGTAGCCAGTCTTGAATATCATATCCCCGAGGGCTATCATTATCTCAGAGTCGTGGATATGTTCCTTTGCCAGATACACGGAATGTCCGAGCCCCATCCTGTTCTCCTGGCATACATATCGTATGTTGAATGTGTCTTTGTAGTATTTGTCGACATAAGAAATCAGTTGTTCCTTCCGATAGCCCACGATCAGTATCACTTCCTCGGGAGCAAGATCGATCATCCTGTCAAGGATATGCCCTATTATTGGTTTACCTGCGATAAACACCATGGGTTTTGGTTTGGTATGAGTATGGGGGAACAAACGTGTTCCGGCGCCGGCTGCTGGTATGATCACTTTCATATTTATTCTCGGCAAGAAATTCAGGGTTAATATGGGTACATCATATCTTCTACATAAATAATAAGTTTACTCTTCTTTTTTGAGATCAAGAGCATTCACTCTTCAGGTTCTCCCATACTCATCATCGAACCTGACAATATCATCCTCTTCCACATACTCACCCAGCTGCACCTCAATGATCTCCAGTGGCAGTTTCCCCGGATTTGACAGCCTGTGCTTTGAACCAGCCTTGATGAACGTACTCTCTCCCTGCCTGAGGAAGAAACTCTGGCCGTCATTTTCCACCTGTGCCATTCCCTTGACGACCACCCAGTGCTCGCTCCTGTGATGATGCAACTGCAGGCTCAGCTTTTTTCCGGGAAGGACTGAGATGTTCTTTATCTTGTGCCCTCCTGAGTTCTCCAGCAGCGTGTAGGATCCCCAGGGGCGATAGACCGTTTCGTGGATGTTGATCCGCTCATCGTTTCTATTTTTGAGAAGGTTGACAACCTCCTTTACCTTCTCGCTGCTCCTGCGGGGGCAGATCATCAGGGCATCAGTGGTGTCAACTACTATCATGTCATTTATATCGATCAGTGAGACCAGTTTCTTGGCGTTGGAGTGCACAAAGTTGTTATTGGAATCGACAAAGACATTCTGGCATGAGAGTGCGCAGTTGTTGGCCTTGTCCTTTTCGGATTCCGCATATAATGCGTCAAAGTTCCCAAGATCGCTCCATTTGCACTCAAGCTTTACAACGCCGACCCTGGAGGATTTCTCCATGATACCATAATCTATCGAGATATTTGGCACTTTGGAATATGTCTCCTGGACACTGCCGGATGACTCAAAAGCATTCCACAAGTCAGGAGCCAGGGTTTGCACTTCTTCTGAAAAGGTCTCCGTGTCCATCAGGAACATGCCGCTGTTCCAGAGACAGCCTTCTGAGATGTATCTTTTTGCATCTTCGATACAGGGCTTTTCCCTGAACTCCAGGACCCTGTTACCAACCTCAAGCTCCTCTCCAGGCTTGATGTAACCGTATCCGGTGTGCGGGGACGAAGGGACTATCCCGAATGTCACAAGATATTCAGATGCTATTTTCTCTGCATTGGAGATCGTTTCCATGGCGATCGGATCCAGCACATGGTCAGAAGAGAATACGCCAACGACGGATTTGCCAAAAGCCTTGTCGATCTCCCTTATCCCGTAACATATGGCAGGAAGCGTGTTCCTGCCTTCAGGCTCAAGCAGAAGGTTTTCGGGAGGCATGTCATAGCCAAGCTCCTCAACCTGGCCGATAACAAAGTACTTGTGCACTTCATTCGTGACTACATATATCTCCGAAATATCGGAAACTTGCAGGCATCTTGATACAGTATCCTGGAAAAGGGACCTGTTCCTGATCTTAAGGAACTGCTTAGGATAAAGTTCCCGGCTCAGAGGCCAAAGACGTGTTCCCGAGCCGCCTGCAAGAATTATGGATTTTATGCACATTCCTCCGTTTTAACTAAGTGGAAATTGTTTGCTTTGTATAAATAAACATACGAATATATAAGGCGTGACTCTTGAAGACATTTCTATTGATTGATCGGGAGGAATCTTTGCAAACCAAGGGATTCAGTCCACTTCCTCCTCCATCTACTTAAATCTTAAGTACTAGGACTGTAATCATATGCACATTTCCATCAATCCTTACAACCTATAATAGTGTGATCACATGTCATATACAATCCTTGAAAAGAAGCAGATAGCACCCCAGGTGCATCTGATGAAGGTGCTGGCACCTGATGTGGCCAGAGCCGCAAAGGCGGGCCAGTTCATTATCCTACGCATTGATGAGACCAGTGAGCGTATCCCTCTTACAATTGCCGACTTCGATGCCGATGAAGGTTACGTTACCATCATCTTCCAGGAGATGGGCAAGACCACAAAGCAGCTTGCAAAGATGACCGACAGGGATGTACTCCTGGACTTTGTCGGTCCGCTGGGGAAACCTGCTGACGTGAGGAAGCTGGGCACGGTCATCCTTGTAGGCGGAGGTGTCGGAATTGCCCCTGTGTATCCGCAGGTGAAGGCTTACCGTGATGCAGGGAACAAGGTCATATCCGTCATCGGGGCAAGGAACAAGGATCTTCTCATACTCGAGGATGAGATGCAGGCTGCAAGCGATGAACTGCACATAGCTACGGACGACGGCTCCAGGGGGCACCACGGCTTCGTGACCGATGTTGCAAAGAAGATCCTTGACAGCGGCGAGAAGATCGCGCGGATCGTCGTCATAGGCCCTCCTATCCTGATGAAGGTGGCAGCAGGAATGACAGCTCCATACGGCGTTGAGACCATTGTGAGCCTGAACCCGATCATGATCGATGGTACTGGCATGTGCGGCGGCTGCCGCGTCTCCGTGGGTGGCGAGACGAAGTTCGCCTGTGTGGACGGGCCTGAGTTTGACGCACATAAGGTCGATTTCAACCTGCTCATGAGCCGCCTTGGATTGTACAGGCCCGAGGAGGCACAATGCCAGGAGACCCACCAGTGCACATGCAGGAGTGGTAACTGATGGCAGCAAGACAGGCAATGCCTCATCAGGACCCAAAAGAGAGGGCACGGAACTTCGATGAGGTCGCACTGGGTTACGCCGAAGAGCAGGCAATCGCGGAGGCCTCCCGTTGCCTTGAGTGCAGGAACCCTAAGTGTGTCCAGGGCTGTCCGGTAGAGGTCGATATCCCCGGTTTTATAGCTCAGATGAAGGCGGGTAATTTCGATGGGGCCATAGCGACCATCAAGCTGACAAACTCCCTCCCGGCAGTGTGCGGCCGTGTATGTCCCCAGGAAGTCCAGTGTGAGGAGCTGTGCGTGCTTGCAAAGAAGGGCGAGCCTGTTGCTATCGGCAGGCTTGAGCGCTTCTGTGCGGACCATGAGAGGAAGAAGGGCGTAGCAGCTCCGTTACGCACGCAGTCAACAGGTAAGCGAGTGGCTGTCGTAGGTGCAGGTCCTGCAAGCCTGACCGCAGCAGCTGATCTTGCAAAAGAAGGACATGCAGTGACCATGTTCGAGGCGCTCCACGATACAGGGGGAGTGCTGACTTACGGGATACCTGAGTTCAGGCTTCCAAAAGCCATCGTGAAGGATGAGGTCGAATACATAAAGCAGCTTGGCGTCGATGTCAAGGTGGATTATATCATCGGCAAGATAAAGACCCTGGACGAGCTGAGAAATGACTTCGATGCGGTCTTCCTGGGTACGGGTGCGGGCCTTCCGAAGTTCATGGGCATCGAGGGCGAGAACCTCAACGGCGTATACTCTGCCAACGAGTTCCTCACAAGGGTGAACCTGATGAAAGCTTACCGTTTCCCGGACTACAACACCCCCATCAAGAGAGGCAAGCGTGTCATTGTGGTGGGAGGCGGCAACGTTGCAATGGATGCCGCCCGCAGTGCCCTGCGCCTTGGCGCCGAAGAGGTCAGTATTGTCTATCGCCGTGGTGAGGACGAGCTCCCTGCCAGGAAGGAGGAGGTTGAGAACGCAAAGGAGGAGGGCATCGTCTTCAGGCTGCTTACCAATCCTGTCCGCATCCTCCAGGGTGATAACATGACAGTGAAAGGCGTTGAGTGCATCAGGATGGAACTAGGGGAACCAGATGAGTCCGGACGCAGGAGCCCTGTTCCAAAGGCAGGCTCAGAGCATGTCATCGATGCCGATATCGTGATAATCGCCATAGGTACTTCCCCGAA
Source organism: Methanolobus sp. (assembly GCA_030154025.1). Lineage (GTDB taxonomy): Archaea > Halobacteriota > Methanosarcinia > Methanosarcinales > Methanosarcinaceae > Methanolobus. Next base: position 11,343 of record JASKKT010000037.1, on the reverse strand, counting down.
CCCAATGATATTATCCGGTTCAGACGGGCTGAAGGTGAGTCCACGGGGCACTATCGTTGTTGACGAGTCTGCAAAGACCTCTATTGAGAACGTATGTGCAGGCGGCGATGCAGTAACGGGCGCGGCGACTGTTATCAGCGCCATGGGTGCAGGCAAGCTCGCAGCCCAGACTATCAGTGAATACCTCAGGAACAACTGAAAGGGCAGGTAAGCCCTCCCGGCCGGATGTCCGGAGAGGCTTACCAATACTTTTTATGGTTGCAGCCTAAATCCCGTCATACAACAAGAATATCTAATGGATAAAGATCGATCATTAAGAAAGCCTTCAAGGCGAAAGGACAGTCCTTCTTCTAAGAATGAAAATGCCAGGGCCAGGGAGAAAAGCGGCCCAAGGCATGCAAGCTACGAGAAGGACTATATTTTCTGGTGCAACACATGCAATGTGCCGCTCATCGGGCAAAGATGCTGCACATGTGGCGGAGAAGGGAATAAACTTATCCTCTCCCAGCCTGCGGATATAAGGTTCTGTTCCCCCTACGAGAGGTCCGTGCTCCGTGATCAGCTCATGTCCTCTTTCGGGTGTGATCCTATAGGGGAGCGTATCGTGCTGCTTAACAAGATACCGGGAGACGACAAGACCGATGAAGTGATTGTTGACGGCTTCTACTTTGGTGTGCTGAGCTTTGACCTGCAGTCAATACATTACAGATTTGAGCCCATGGTCCAGGGTGCTAAGATCCTGATGGCGAATTCTGCCGGGAAGACAGTGACCTTAAAGAAGAGCAGCAGACATCTGAACGGCAAGAAGGTGGAAGCTGCCCTGGTCCAGAGCATGTTCCCCGATATCAGGAAGGGTGACAGCGTGCTTATCATGTCAGGCGCCCTGACAGGTTTTGGTGTTTCCTACTGTGATGCAGGTGAACTTCAGGCTTGCAAAGGGCCTGTTGTCAGGGTACGCAAGATTGATTCCCAGTCTGCTGCTCTCAACACTAAAGTCTCATCCATGGATGACGTTATTGCGGCAAATATCGATCATCTGCGCAGCCTTGGTAAGAATGCGATCAATACCATCAAGGGTATAGCTAACCAGAAGGATTTCAGGGACCTGCCTGTGCATGTGTCCTTCAGCGGAGGGAAGGACAGCCTGGCGGTGCTGGACCTGACCCGCAGCGCCCTGAGGAACAGGGATGTGAAGGCGTTCTTCCTCAACACCGGCATCGAATTCCCGGAAACTGTGGACTTCGTGCATGAGCACTGTGCTGAGAACAGCATCGGGCTCATTGAGAAGAAAGCAGGGGACAGTTTCTGGGACAACGTGGATACCTTTGGCCCCCCTGCAAAGGATTTCAGGTGGTGCTGCAAGATATGCAAGCTTGCACCTGCAAATGCGGCTATTGAACAGTGCCTGGAAAATGCGCCAACCTGCCTTACCATTGACGGGAAGAGGAAGCATGAATCCTTCTCCCGGGCAAGGATTGCTGTCAGCGAGAAGAACCCGTTTGTTCCGGGTCAGCTTAACATATTCCCGGTAAGGGACTGGAGAGCCATTGAGGTCTGGTTGTATATCTACTGGAGGGGCCTTAAGTACAATCCTCTTTACGATCAGGGATTTGAGAGGGTCGGATGTTATCTTTGCCCTGCGGCGCTTTCTGCTGAGTTCCGGAGGCTGCAGGATCTGCACCCGGAACTGTATGGCCGCTGGGACAGTTTCCTGAAAGACTGGGCAGAAAGCTCAGGGTTTACCCCGGAGTTCATCGAGCACGGTCTCTGGCGATGGAAGGAGCTCCCGCCAAAAATGGTAAAGCTGTGTGAAGATACGGGCATATCCTTTTCAGGCAGGGAAACGACATCACAGTTCGGAATTGAGATTACTTCGGGAATATCCCCATGCAGGGCAGGCGGCTATTCGATCGAGGGAGCGGTACAGGGTCTCTCAATGAGGAAGGCCGGCAATATCCTCAATATTATCGGAAGCACTTCATTCTCAGAAGAACTCGGGTTGTTGCTTGTAAAGAGTGGTGGGTCCACAGTGAAGCTGTTCTCCTCCGGGAGCCTGGTGGTTAACGCGGATAACAGGGAAGAGTCTGACAGGCTCTTTGCTTCAGTTTCAGAACAATTGCTGAGAAATCATAAATGCACAGGCTGTGGCATTTGCCTCAAAGCGTGCCCTGTGGGAGCAATAGGCCTTGAGGGACAGGGCGGGGTGCTGATCAGCGAAAGGTGCATCCGATGTGGTAAATGTACCGGTTCCTGTTTTATTGTTAAATATTCGGACAGGATGACTTTATAATTGGGTCTTCTCTGCGGTGAGTTATTAATACTCTTAGTATTATATTACCTTCTGGATATATAGTTTTAATTTTTGGCTGATTATAATGGTTCCAACAATAAAGGACGGAGTTTCCCGCATAATTGACTCCAAGTGGAAGATTGCGGCAGTAATAGCGATTATCTTACTTCTTGTTATCCAGGTGTTCATTTTCCTGCCCCTTGCAGACGGTATCGTCCTGGGGCTTGTGTTTGCATACATATCAAGGCCCATTTTCTATAAGATGGACCGCTTTCCCCGATTGGGTGCTTTCGTGGCAACAATGTCCATTGTAGTGCCGGTGGTATTTATCATAGGATGGGGCCTGCTGGAAATAGTGCGCAAGATAGCATGGATATTTGATAACCAGGCATATATGCTCAATCTCGTATTCGATTACTCCCGCAGGGTCAATGTACCTGCAGAGTACAGCAACGATGTTAACCAGTTTTTATGGAACATTTCCACTTCCTTTGTTCCGCTGATCAGCGGGGCGGGCATATTCTCCTACGCCTTTGACATAATGATGTTCGGTCTCAATCTTGTGGTCGCCGTGTTTGTGTGTTATTATCTTCTGGCTGACGGTCACAGGCTGTATCGGGCTATCGTGGCTTTGTTCCCTGATAACTGTAAAGGCACGGTGGTCAGGTACTTCTGGCATCTTGATATTATCCTGCAGGGAGTTTTCGTAGGTAACGCGTCAGCTGCGCTCATAGTAAGCATACTGTCCCTTATCGTGTTCTATGCGTTCGGTTTTTCGAACATACTGGCACTTTCGGCGCTCATCTTCCTTGCTTCCGTCATTCCCATGTTCGCAGGCTACATGGTACTTCTGGCACTGTCTGTTTACAGGTATTTTGAATATGGCACTGAAAGCGCCGTCATATTCTTTTTGGTCTCATCCATAGTCATCTATGTCCCACCTGAGCTTTTCCTGCGCCCTTATCTTTCAAGCATAAAGTCCCACGTGCACCCCCTGTTGATACTGCTTGCGTTCCTCGGAGGAGCATTTGTGGGTGGAATCTCGGGCTTCTTTGCAGCGCCCATATTACTCGGTGCGATCATAGCAGCTTACAGGGTGTACATGGATGATGTGTCTTCTGCCTGCCTCCTGTCTGAGAAGAAGCATGTTTCCGTTGAAGCTGAGCTTCCTGAGCAGAGCTGATCCATGGTCCGGGCTATGCCCTGTTTCATTTTCCGTTTTTTCCCCGGGAGAGAACTGAAAAAGGTTAATAAGGATTGCTATAATTAAGTTAGCATTTATCTTAAGGTGAACTCCATGCAACTTTTATTGATCCATTCTGATTACATTGAATACGAAGTTAAGAAAAGTACTCCTGTGGCCGAGAAGATCGAGGAGTCGTTCAGGACCGGAAGGCTCGAGGAGGCGCTGACGGCTTTCATGGCAGTGGAAAAAGCAGATGAGGCCGATGTAGAAGGCATTATCAGCAAGGCTGCAGCCGAGATAAGGAATGTGGCAGGACAGGTAAAGGCTGCCAACATAATGCTGTACCCCTACGCTCACCTGAGTTCCGATCTCTCCTCTCCAAAGGCTGCTGTTGCTGTTCTCAAGGGTGTGGAAGCGGCACTGTCCGGGGAGTACAATGTCAAGAGGGCTCCTTTTGGATGGTACAAGGCTTTCAGGATCAGTTGTAAGGGTCACCCACTTTCCGAGCTCTCGCGCTCTATAGTTCCCGAGGGCAAGCCTGCCGTCTGCGGAGAGGCCGTAGCCGTGGGGAAGGAGGAGGTCGTATCCGAGGCCCTGAAGGCTGAGAGCACTGCAAGGTCCTACTGGCACATACTGACACCCGACGGGGAACTGCACAGCACCGAGGGATTCGATTTCACAGGACATGAGAACCTGCAGAAGTTCGTCAACTATGAGATATCAAAACAGAGGGCTGTCGAGAGAGCCCCGCCACATGTGGAGCTGATGCGCAGGCTGGAGATCGCTGATTACGAACCGGGATCTGACTCAGGCAATATGCGTTATTATCCCAAGGGGCGATTGATGAAGTCCCTGCTTGAGAACTTCGTGCTGGAAGAGTCCTACAAGGTGGGAGCCATGGAAGTCGAGACTCCCCTGATGTATGATATGGAACATCCGACCCTGAAAAAGTATCTTGACAGGTTCCCTGCAAGACAGTATTCCATAGAATCCGATAAGAGGCACATGTTCCTCAGGTTCGCTGCCTGCTTCGGTCAGTTCCTCATGAACCACGACATGACAATATCATACAAGAACCTGCCAATGAGAATGATCGAGATGACCAGGTACAGCTTCCGCAAGGAGCAGCGCGGGGAACTGGTGGGTCTCAGGAGACTGCGTGCTTTCACAATGCCTGACATGCACAGCCTGTGTACCGATATGCAGCAGGCTGTGGAGCAGTTCGATGCCCAGTACAACATGTGCATATCCGTGCTCGACAGGGTCGGCATCAAGGTAAGCGATTTTGAGGTAGCTGTGAGGTTCACCAGGGATTTCTATAACGAGAACAAGGATTTCATCACAAACCTGGCCCGTACTGTCAACAAGCCCGTGCTTGTGGAGATGTGGGACACCAGGTTCTTCTATTTCGTGCTCAAGTTCGAGTTCAACTTCGTCGATGCCCTTGCAAAGGCAAGTGCGCTCTCCACTGTCCAGATCGATGTGGAGAACGCCGACAGGTATGATATCAATTACATAGATACCGATGGTGTGGCAAAGAAGCCCGTCATCCTGCACTGCTCCCCGAGCGGTGCCATCGAGCGCTGTATCTACGGTCTTCTCGAAAAGGAGGCCATGAGGGCCGAGAAGGGTGGAGTGCCCATGCTCCCGGTATGGCTTTCACCTACCCAGGTAAGGGTCATACCCATATCCGAAAAGCACATGGACTTTGCAAAACAGGTAGCAGACCAGCTCCAGTGCCGTGTGGACATTGACGACAGGGAGGATACCGTGGGCAAGAAGGTCCGTGAGGCTGCCCGTGAATGGATACCTTATGTTGTGGTCGTAGGTGACAAGGAAGCTGAGACCGGCAAGATCAATGTGACTATCAGGGCGGAGTCCGAGCCTGAGAAGCCTAAGAAGGTGGAAATGACCGCCGAACAGCTCAACGCCAGGGTGCTTTCCGAGATAGAGGGCATGCCATACAAGGGACTGCCCCTTGCAAAGATGCTGTCCGTAAGGCCAAAGTTCTTATAATCGCATACGAAATATAGCGTTATGCTGGATCAAAATGCGAGTGCAGGGGCTCTTGCCTCTGCAAATATCATCGTTTCCGGGAAGGTGCAGGGAGTCTACTACCGGAAGTTCACGCAGGAGAACGCTACCATGCTTGGGCTGGTGGGTTTTGCCCGCAATATGCCCGATGGTCGGGTGGAGGTAGTGGCCGAGGGTCCGCGTGGGAATATTGAGGAGCTCATAGAGGCGCTTCGCAGGGGTCCTGCTTTTGCCCGGGTGGAAGATGTGGACGTCCGCTGGTCCTCTCCTTCAGGTGAATTCTCTGCCTTCGGGATAAAGAGATAGGCTGTCACAAATTGCAGAACACATACATCAAGATCAAATTGGATAATTACATGATGAACGATATAGTCATTGTCAGGTATGGCGAACTGGCCCTCAAGAGCAGTAGCGTCAGGAACTGGTACGAGAAGACCTTGATGAACAACATCGAGGCAATGCTGAGGCAGTATGAAGTCTCCTTTTCGGGTATAAGCCGTGAATGGGGCAGGATATTCATCCACAGTGCAGACCCGAATGCCTCAAAAGCAGCAGCAGACGTGTTTGGCGTGGTTTCCACTTCTCCGGCAAGGACAACGGAGGCCAGCATCGAGGCTGCAGCCAGGCTTTGTGCAGAAGTGGCAGATGGTTTTGTCCGTGAGGGCGAATCCTTTGCGATCAGGGCAAAGCGCACAGGCAATCATGATTTCTCTTCCCGGGATCTCGGGATGAAGTGCGGGGATGCGGTGTGGGCCATGCTTGAGTCAAAGGGCATCCAGCCTTCGGTAGACCTGACCAATCCAGACAGGGAGATATTTGTTGAGATGAGGCAGAAGTATGCCTATGTATTCACCGGGCAGCTGCAGGGCGTGGGAGGTCTGCCCCTCGGGACCCAGGGTAAGATGGTTTCTCTTGTATCGGGAGGTATAGACTCTCCTGTAGCTACCTGGATGATGATGAAAAGAGGCGTGGAGGTAATCCCTGTCTACTGCAATAACGAGCCTTTCAGTGATGAGCGTGGAAGGCAGAGGACCATGGAGTGCATCGACCAGCTCCAGAAATGGTGTCCAGGTCATCCTTTCAAGGTATATGAAGTGCCAAACGGACAGAACCTGAGGGCTTTCATCGACAACTGCGACCGGGCAAAGACCTGTGTACTGTGCAAGCGTACCATGTACAGGATAGCGCTGGAGATCATGAATATAGAGAATGCTTCTGGTATTATCACAGGCTCTTCTCTCGGACAGGTGGCTTCCCAGACGGCTGCCAATATGTATGCTGAGGTCTATGGGATATGTGCTCCCCTGTACCATCCGCTGATCGGTCTCGATAAGGACGAGATCGTTAATATCGCAAAAAAGATCGGGACTTTCGATATTTCCATAAAGCCTGCAGCAAGCTGTGCGGCTGTTCCCCAGCACCCGGAGGTCAAAGCAAAGTCTGCCTCCCTTCTTCCGGAAGAAAGTAAGGTGCAGATCGAGGACCTGGTGCATTATTCTATATCAAATGCCAAGGTCACTAAGGTGTGACTTCTCTCAGTTGACCTTGCTTGAAACGCTTTTTCTTTTTTCTGGACAGACGTCTCGTTCCGTTGCTGGCCTTTTTTTGCATATTGTCCTCCAGGAAAATTATTAATAATATATTATTGTACAATGTCAATAATATCCAGGCACTTCAAAAGACCTCATCATCATCGTCTCATCATGTTTTTTTATTTACGGAGTGCCAGGTAATGTTTATATACGTTAATTTCCAATGCACATTTAGGCGCACAAACTCACAGCATGAATTTTAGCACAAATTTCATCCTTTATCTCTCGTCCATTCCCTCAATTATTCCCGTGCGCCTACACTCTTCTTTGCCACATTTCTCTCTACTGTACTTCTACTAATGATCTCTACCCTGGCCGGAGTTTTCGCTTTGTCATGCAGTGCCGCAAGAGCAAGTCTTATATAAAAAAGGACCATATAATATTTAAGTAAATATAAAAATCCTCTTTCTTATATGGCTGGTTCATATGACTGAATTTCCCTGGGACACCAAAAAAAGCTCTGACGGCAAATCTCAAAATGCTGCATCTCCTGCACCTGAACTGCCTGCTTTCCTGACAGGCAATGCAGGAGCTGCTCCTTCTATCCCGGATATTTTAGCCAATGCGTTTTCCGGATCACCGATGGAGGAGGTAAAGGTAGAGGCGCCATCATTTGGAAACAAGCCCGAGGGACAGCCAGCTCCGTTCGCACCACCCAGTTTCCAGAATGTCGGTGACCTTTCTGCCCTGTTCAACAAGGCTCAGGCTTCGGATAGTCAGGAGTCATCGGGAGAGTCCGGGCAGCCAATCGGAGCTCGGTCTCCGCTTGCTATGGAACCGCCTCTCCAACAGGCCCCGATAATGGATATTCCACAAAAGAAGGCTGACATGCCACCATTGAGACCTGTTCCAGACACGGGCCAGCTACCTTTGAGTGATGTCAAACACCTGACAGGAGACAAGGCAGATCCCAGGACTCCACAGAAGGCCGCCAGACGCTCACCTCCTCCTCTTTTCAAGCTCAAGCTCCCTGAAGATGACTCCTCGGAAACGGAATTGCCGGGAACTCCCGGTCATGGTCTATCGGAAGCACCTGCTTTCAATTCAATCTCCGGGATTTCTGCATCCCCTGAAAAAATCTTTAAACCCTCCGTATCTGTTGAGGGTGCCACATCAGTAGACCCCGTATCCCCTTTCAGCAGCTCGCTGCCGGAATATGTGTCTCCTTCTCCTGACCCGTTCAAGGATGCAGCTTCGAAAAATGCAGATCCCTTTAGCTCTCCATCCTCAGCTGGTCAACTTCCTTTAATGCAGACGGAGCAGCAGAATCCTTTCGCAGGATCTCCGGCCCCCCGGGCAGGTCCTTCAACTGTTCAGATGCCCTTCCAGGATAGTGCATTCCCGGACCCTGGGAAGCCTCAGGACAACCCATTTGAGAGCCCGTTCTCACAGTCTGTCCCATCTTCAGCGGACAATGTCCAGCCACCTATGAACCCTTTCACAGGGCAGGTACCACCATCTTCCACTCATTTTCCGGCCCCTCCGCCACAATCTCCCAATCCGTTTGAGGCACCATCCGATGCCAGCGCCCATTTCCAGGGTAACTCTCATGCACCTTTTGATCCCTTTGCAGGAACCATGCGTGCTCCGGGGAATGCATTTCCGGGACAGGCGACAACAGCCAGGAATCCGGCATCCTTGCAGGGACCAAAGTCCCTGCTCTCAAAGGCAGATTTCCTGAAGAAGAATCTCGAAGGAGCCGGAACTACCCTGAGGTCTCTGTTCAGGGGGCTGGTTACAGGAAAGAGTCTTCTTGAGCGAATGGAGGAAATTAAAGAAGACACTGCTTCATCAGGTACCCCCGACTCGCGTTCTCCCTTTACAGCTGAAACTGCACCTTCCAATCTCTTCTCCGCAATGCCGACAGCAAGCACCGCGCAGCCTCCAGTTGAAACTCCTTCTGCATCAGTTAATCCCTTTGAGCAGGCAAAGCCGGAGATGCCACAGGCAGCTCAGGAGCTTCCCAGGGATCCTTTTGCAGAGAGCATAAGGAAGGTCACGCCCATCGAAGAACCCCTCATGGAGCTCAAGGAAGAGCACAGGATCGATCTGTTCTCGGATGAAAAGAGCCAGGAGGTCGATGTTCTTGATCGTGATAGTGAGATCCTGAAGACGATTCCCGTGGGAAAGAATAATGTGGAAGATCCACTGGAAAAGCTCCCGGAGATCTGGGATAATGATGATACTTGTCCCGGGGAGAGTGCACTGTCCAGCGGCCACACTGAAGAGGTAGAAGGGCTCGTGTCGGAGCTGAGAGAGGTCAAGGCTGATATGGGGGATATGCTGTCCCGTTTTGCTGATATTGACAGCAACCTGCTTGGCCTTTCATCGGGCATGGAGAACCTCGGTTCTGCCGTGGCCGGGCTAAAGGAGAAAGAGCAGCTCTTAACTGACACTACTGTGCGGCTGGACTCCCTTGATGGCAAGATGGTCTCTCTTGAAGACGGCCTTGGGATGTTACGTGCAGAGAACTCGGACATCAGGACCGACCTGGCCCGTATAGAGGAAAGCATTTCGGAGCTAGTCAATTCCTATACTGCCCTGCTGGTACAGATGCATGAGTCTTCTCAGGAGACTGATGCAAGGTTCTCGCAGCTTGAGGATACTATCACGAAGCTCTCTCCTATGGAGGACCGCCTCATGACCCTCGAAATGTCCCAGGGTGAGTCTCAGTCCATGTCCATGGAGCTTGCAAAATCCATATCCTCACTGATGGATGGCCTTGGAGCAACATCTGCAGACCTGCGGGAGTTCAAGGAGGCTTCTGACTTCAATCACAGCAAGCTTAAGGAAAATCTGAATCTTATGACCGAGTATGTGGACTCCGAACTCCGGAAGATCGGAGCGCGAAGCTATAAAGGCTACGGGCAGAACGTTCATCTCTCCAGCATAACGAAGAATTCCACTAACATGAAGCTCTGCATGGAGTGGCTTGAATTCCTCATGGGACTTGTCGGCAGGAACAACCTCCCTGACATTCTTTCCTATTACGAGGAGCTTGGCTGGATAACCGAGCAGGTCAGGTCCGAACTGATGCACTATGCCGAAGGTATTGACTTCTATATGGAAAAACCCGACTGGAAGCTCACCCCCGATGATCATGTCAAGTCCATCTGGTTCATCGAGAGCCTTGCAGGCCTGAAGGTTGACAAGAACAGGCTCTCAGTCATTGACCGGGACATCGAGAAGGTCAAGAAGGGCACTGAGATATACGGTATCTAATTTTCATACAGGGGAGTGCAAGCTTTCCTTTTGTGAGCAGCACTATCAAAAAGTGTGCTATTTCCTCTAATTTCCAACAGTGCTATAATTTTAGTGGATTAGATTATTACATGAGGGCTTGCATTCGCTAAACGCGCAGGGATGCAATAAGGGGAAACTGAATTTTTTCACGACTTTGCTCTCAATTAAGAAGGAAGTAATCCTGGAACGACGCAACCATCTGCCGAAGGCGGCACGTTCCTTTTCTACCGGATAATGAGAACTTTTATCATCCTGCACGATTCGGGAACATTACAGGATGATCAGATAATCGCACAGAGCTATCATATCCATTAATGTAACCAGGACCCATATCAGGCCCCAATTTGAAAATAATGGCATCTGTCAGTATTATGTTGCAGAATCGAATCTCTGAAAATCCGGGGTTTCCGATCTTTGAACATAGTGCTACCGCGGTCATCACTGATATGGGGGGAGACCTGAAGGCAGTAACAGGACTGTGCGGACCATGCGACAAAATCCTATTTTTCCCCGGGTTCGTCCTGATCCGAATCATCCTGGTTATCAGCACATTCTCCCAGGTAAATCCTGCGTTTTTCTTCAGCCTTTGCCTTATAAGTCTCAGCCTCGTCATTCCTTCCTAATCCGGCTAAAACCTTTGCATATTCTTCTAAACAGGTTATTTCCCACTCCCTGTCGAACATGTATGCAGACGTGCTGACTTCAGCCAACTTCGTCTGGGCCTCCATTGATCTTTCGAATGCCTGCCTCGAAAGTTCAAGCTCACCGACTGCATTGTATGCGATACCAAGCCTTATATCGACAAGCGCTAAGGTTCTCAAAGAAAGAAGCTCTTCCTGCCGGGCCTCAATTATTTTTTCCAGATCTGACTGGCATTTTAAATAGTATTTAATGGCTTCATCCGTGAAACCTAAATTGTAGTTGATCACACCCAGATCGTGCTCACAGGAAAGAAGTAACATCCTTGTAACCGGACCATTGGGTTCGAGATCGGAAGA
>JASKKT010000036.1 GCA_030154025.1 Methanolobus sp. | reverse complement strand
GCTCTTATATTCATCCGGTACCCAGAAGATACTTTGTTATATAACGTTAATGGTTCCCTTCATGCGTTCTTCAAAGCCCTGGATCTTATATGTGTAGGTCCCGGTCTCGTTGAAAGTGTGCACATATCTTCCCCTGTATCCGATGGTCTGGTCCTCCCAGAGGCCCTCATTGCTTATGAGCACGAAGTTCCTTGTAGGACTGTTCCTGTTGAACCACACGACCGTATCTCCTTCGTTGATGGTCAGGTTCGCGGGAAGCGCGAGGAAGTTCTCAAGGTTCACGGTATATGTACTTGGTCCGGTGGACTGAACAACAGTGACTCCTCCGCTGCTCCCGTTTGTCGGGGTCTCGTTGTCAACTGCAGGAGTTTCCTCGTCTGTTACCGGTGTTTCATTTTCATCTGCCGGAGTACCCTCATCTACAGTTTCATTTTGTTCTCCCTCGGAAATGTTCCCGTCCGTATCGTCCTGACCATTATCTGACGTACAGCCTGCAACAAGAAGGGAGAATAATATCAGAAATACAGCAATGATTTTAAGATTCATGACATTACCTCAGGTATAATATGCTTTTAGGGGTATAATAGTTTCCTGTCAGGCATTTATGAGCCTGATGTCTATCCTTGGCCTCTCACCGGCATGGACCGGGTTCCCTATGTCTATCAGGGCTGCATACCCGGATGCTGCCATCCCGGGGTTGACAACTATGGTCCCGTCCTGCTCCCTCACCCCTCTTGCCTCGTGGATGTGTCCGCAGACGATCAGGCTGACCCTGCCCAGGCAGCTGGCCAGCGACCTGCAGCCGACATGGTTATCGCCAACGGTATCAAGGATCCCGTAAGGAGGGGCGTGGGTAAGAAGCACGATAGGCTGCTTCATTTCCAATGCATCATGCATGAGCTGATTAAGCCGTTCTCCGATATCGCACTCCTCTATCTCAAAGGGTGTGCAGAAGGGTGTGGGGTTCGATCCGCCGAACCCTGCAAAAGTGATGCCCTTGAAGTTTTCCACTTTGCCATGGAGGCTGGCACAGGAACTATCAAGGAACTGTGCCATAGACAGGGGATCACAGTTCCCGGGTACGGCCATTACTTTCTGGCTGAACATCCCGATAAGCTCCGAGGCCTTCTCGGCCGGGCCGAAGTTAGTGATATCTCCTGCGATAAGCACTGCATCTATGCTTCCTGCCTTTTCAAGCAGGGGCAGGATGGCGGAATAGTTGCCATGAGGGTCTGCGATTGCGAATAGTCTCATATGCCATCCTTCGTCATTTTAACGGAAATCCTTTGCCCTCAGAAGGATCTGTCGCCTCCGAGCAATCCGCCCAGTCCTCCCCTGGATTCGTCCCTGTTCTGGAAGGTCGCTGCGGCCACAATCCTGTCTGCAAGGCGCGAGAACGGAAGGCTCTGCAGGTAGACTGTTCCAGGACCTTTCAGGGTCGCAAGCACGAGCCCTTCCCCTCCGAAGAGGGCATTCTTGAAGCCGCCGACCAGTTGGATGTTGTAGTCCACATGCTCGTCGAATGCTACTATACACCCCGTATCGACCCTGATGACCTCGCCCGCCTTAAGCTCTTTCTTGATGATGGTCCCGCCGGCGTGTACAAAGGCCAGCCCGTCACCTGTCAGTCGCTGGAGTATGAATCCTTCGCCTCCGAAAAGGCCGGCTCCTATCTTCTTGGTCAGCGCCACTTCTATATCCACGCCCTTTGCAGCGCACAGGAAAGAGTCCTTCTGGCACAGGAAGCGGCCGCCAAGGGCCTTCAGGTCAAGGGGTATTATCTTTCCCGGGTAGGGTGCCCCGAAAGCAACATACCCTTTTCCGGATCCTTCGTGCACGTAACTTGTAATGAAAAAGCTCTCGCCTGTCAATGCCCGCTTCAATCCTTTGAAAAGTCCTCCTCCCGTGGAAGTCTCCATTTTTATGCCCGGTCCCATGTACATCATAGCACCGGCCTCTGCCCTTACGGATTCTCCGGGGTCGAGCTCTATCTCTACAAGCTGCATATCGTTTCCGATTATATTGTAATCAATCTCATCTGCCATTTTTGTTCCTCTTCTGTATAAGATACCTTTTATTGCATGTCCCTATAGCAGGCACTTTCAGCTTGGTGAGATGGCTTTATTAATTTATCTATAGTGAGAATAATTTCCTCCCGATAACCCCTCCTTGCAAATCAAGGCAATTCATATCATTTGCTTAAGTGCGCAACTGAACTTGAATACCTTAATATATGTCCTGTGCGTAAACAGTTGTTGATTATTGTGTCTGAAGATGAAAACCGGTTTCCTGTTAAACACTATCTACTGGATTTATCACCCTGTATGCACGGAGAGCAGGCTGGTCAGCTTACCGGAGGTAAGGAAATCCCGGAATCAGATATTCTTGATTTCAGTGTGAGCCTGAATCCCCTGGGAAGCCCCTTCAGGTATGAAGGGAGCGGCCTTGATATGGATTCTCTCCTGGAAAAAGCAGTGAGGAAGCTGGAACAGTACCCGGACAACAGGTATTTCGAACTAAGGTCTGCAGCTTCCCGTTTTATCGGAAGCGATGCCGGACCGGACAATATAGTGCCAGGCAACGGTTCGTGCGAATTGTTCCGGCTTATACTTGAATGTGTCGCTGATGCAGGCGACATGGTCATAGTCCCCATACCCTGTCCTGCCGAATATTACCGGACATGCGAGGCCCTCGGTGCAGTGCCTCATAAGGTAAGGCTGCATGAGATGCTCCATCTGCCAAAGAGGACACTTGAGAAGGCGAAAGTGATCTTTTTCTCCAACCCTAATAATCCCACAGGAGAACTGGTATCAAGGGACAGGATCCGTGAATTTGCTATACGGTGTGCAGAACAGGGAACCCTGCTTGTGGTGGACGAGTCATTCATAGAGCTGTCCGATCCCTCGCAGAGCATTGCAGAACTTGCTGCGAACAATGATCATCTTTTAGTGATCCGTTCCATAGTGAACGCCTTTTCCCTCCCGGGCATCAGGTTCTCCTACGCTGTCACATCCGCTCCCATGGCTTCAAGACTGAACGCTGCAAGGCTTTCATGGAATATCGGAGCGGTCACTGAGGAGATTGCCGGGGCTGTCCTTGGCATGGAAGGCGGTGCGAACAGCGACTACCTTGTCAGGTCGCGTAATTTTATCCGGGAGGAGCGGCAGTATATCAGTGATCGCCTTTCGTCCCTGTACGGCTTCAATCCTCTCAAAAGTAGTGCCAACTTCATCCTGGTGAACATGGAAGAGCATTTCATGGATTCGGAGCGCTTTGCAAAGTGCTTTGCATCCAGGGGGATCTTTGTCAGGGAATGCAGCGATTTCTTTGAAGGGCAAAAGCACTTTATACGGATAGCCGTATGCTCAAGGTATGATTTCGAGAAACTGATATCCAAGCTGGACGAGGTCTACGCGGAGTCAAGCCGTGAAGAGGCCAGGGAAAAGCTTGAGGAGACCCTTGAACAAGGTCCGGAAAGAATAGCGGCCACACGAGGTACTTGCGGATACTATCCCTGTCATTTCCTTGGCCAGGACTGTACCTTTTGTTTCTGTCCCTTCTATGCATGCAATGATGAGAGGACAGGCGGGAAATGGATCGATAGTGCAACCGGCGGCAAAGTCTGGAGCTGTGAGCATTGCACCCTGCTTCACCAGCCACAGGTGGCAGAGAAGATACTGGATGTCCTCATGGAGGACGGAGATACGGATGAGAATATCCGCAAAGCATGGGCAGAGTTGGTCCTACCCCTTCTGTAAGCTGCGGGGAAATCACCGAATTGCGATTATGCAGGTTTATAAAAACAATAAGTTAAAATCAGGTTCATATAGTAGGGTTTGTGATCGTCGTGACAGAAAATACGCCATCTCTTCCGGTAAAAGAGCATCTGTTAAAGTTCGAGCCCAGTGCTCACGGTGGACTTATAAGAAAAAACTCCCAGAAATACGCAATTCCGGAGAGTGAGATCCTTGATGCCAGCGCAAGCCTGAACCCCTTCGGCACTCCCTTCGAATACCCTTACACAGGGCTTGTACTACGGACCCTGCTGGATAAGGGCCTCCGGAAAATGGAGCAGTATCCTGACAACCGCTATCTTGAGTTCAAGGAGGCTGCAGCAAAGTTCACAGGCATGGGCACAAGGCCTGAGAACATCATCCCGGGTAACGGCTCTACGGAAATAATCCGGCTTGTTGCTGAATGTGTCATCGAGAAGGGGGATGTCGTACTTATACCGCAGCCTACCTTCAGCGAATACGAGGTCCAGTGCAAGGTGCTTGGTGCGACGATCAGGTACATCCGGCAGGAAGACCTGCTGCAGCTTGACGGCGATGTGCTTGATGAAGCAAAGATGATATTCGTCTGCAATCCCAATAATCCCACCGGGCGGCTCCTTAGCCGGGAGCAGGTGAAAAACATTGCTGATAAGTGCGCCCGCCATAGGACCATCCTTTTCCTTGACGAGGCTTTCATAGAGCTCGCCGATCCGTCCCAGAGCGTGGCAGACATGGTAGAGGACAATGAGTATCTTTTCATACAACGCTCCCTTACAAAAGCCTTCGCCATCCCTGGTATAAGGATGGGATTCGGGGTCGCAGGTGCCCGGCTTGCAAAGGTGCTTGACAATGCGAGACTCTCGTGGAACCTAGGGTGTATAGCCGATACGGTAGCAACTGCTCTTCTCAATATGGAAGGCGGCGTGAACAGCAAATACCTGACGGATTCCAGGGATTTCATCAGGGGAGAAAGGGAATACCTGATGCAGAAGCTTAACCGCCGCGGCTTCAAGCCCATAGAGAGCGCAGTGAACTACATCTATGTGGATATCTCCGATTTCTCCATGGATTCCACGGAACTGACCGAGCGCATGGCTGCACATGGTGTGCTTATCCGTGATTGCAGTTCTTTCCAGGAGTCCGGGAAGGACCACATCAGGGTAGCTGTCAGGATCAGGGAGGAGAACAAGCGCATAGTTGATACTATCCGGCTGGTGGTCTCGGAATGGGGCAGCGATAAGGCTGATTCCACACTGCATGATAATCTGGCAAAGGGCGCAGAGTCAGGAAGGCTTGGCAGCAACCTCAGCTGCGATTACTACCCCTGCCACTTCGAAGGCCAGGACTGTACTTTCTGCTTCTGTCCCTTCTACCCGTGCAAGGATGAGCGCACAGGCGGCCAGTGGGTCGAGAGCTCGGCTGGCGGGAAGGTGTGGAGCTGCCTGTACTGCGAGATGGTGCACAGGCCTGAGATAGTTGATGATATGCTCTCTGTCCTGACAGAGAAAGGCATCAGTGAGGAAAGCTTGAAGGAAGCCTGGAAGAAAACCATGGAGAGCCGTTTATGATATTGCCGGTGATGCCGGGGGCAGAGGATCTTATAATCATCCTTTTCCTGGCCTTTGCCTACGACCTCCTGCTCAACGAGCCTCCCTCTGCCGTTCATCCTGTGGTCTGGATGGGAAAGATCATCCACAAACTGAAGGAAGCAGCTCCTGCAAGCAACAGGAGGCTGTACGGGATATTCCTTGCGCTGTTCACTATAGGCTTTGCATCTGCCCTGGCTTATGCAGTGCTGCTTGTCCTGAGTGTGGATTCGATACCCAGGATACTACGTCTCCTGGTAGCTGCATACTTCCTCAAGGCGACCTTTGCGGTCAGGTGCCTGTTCGAGGCGGGCCGCAATGTGAGCAGCAAACTTGAGGCAGGCAAGCTGGATGAAGCACGCAGGGAGGTATCCATGTATGTGAGCAGGGATACCTCGAAGCTGGATGAGAACCACGTGTCTTCCGCTATCATCGAGACCACATCCGAGAACTATGTCGACGGTATACTGAGCCCCATGATGTTCTATGCCTTCTTCGGCCCCTTCGGGCTGATCGCTTCCTATGTTTTCAAGGCTGCAAGTACCCTGGACTCCATGGTAGGCTACAAGAATGAGAAATACCTGAAGCTCGGCTGGTTCTCTGCAAGGACTGATGATATGTTCAACTGGATACCTGCGCGCATATCCCTTATCTTTATCTCCGCTTCAACGCTTATCGTCAATATCTTCTCAGGAGACCGTAAAAAACTGAGTGCTTCGGATGCGTTCAGGCTGGGGCTGGCAGAAGGGCTGATGACCCCGTCACCAAATTCCGGATATCCCATGGCGTCCACTGCAGGCGCCCTGAGAGTAAGGCTTGAGAAACCCAACACATACCGCCTGGGTGAAAGATATACGGATTACCCGGTTGCTGAGGACATCTGGCTGACCTCGAGGCTTATACTGACCGCTTCATTTATGGCAGTTGGCGCTTCAGCATTGTTGATCTATCTGATCTATCATCTGGTACTTGGTTAAATTAATTGCAGGTCTATCTAAACAACAACTACAAGTGATGACAATGAAATTATCGGACATTGAATCTAAAAACCTCAAGGAAGGACAGCCTGAGGAGCTGGAAGGTGATATCACTCACGATATCATTGATATACTGGAGGATGAAGGTATCACCATGGAGATGCTTGTCGATACGGCGCTGGCCCTGTATGCACCTCATCCGGGTATCGAGACAAGGGAACTTGCAGAGGAGAAGTTCCTGGAAGAACTTTACATAGCACTTTCCGACCCTAATCTCTGTATGCTTGTCTATGCAGGCGTGTTGCTTGAGAGGGAGGGTGCGGCGGGCACTCTTCCAAACATAAGCAAGAGCTCCTATGAGAAGGACCTGACCTTCCTGATAGTGGATGAGGTCCTGGGCATGAGCATTGCCAAGTACATAAGCGGTGATAAGGGCATATTCGAGTTCGTGCGCTTTGACAAGCAGAAGCCGGGCATCCTTGCAGAGCTCGGTCCTTTCATGGACGATGTGATAGGAGGGCTTATAGGCGGCGTGTCTGCCAGCATGTACACAAGAAGCATGGCAGAGGCTGCCAGGAAGGATATGGCCGGTAAGAAAAGGAGGCATGACGGCGGCCTGGGCGGTGTGATCGCAGGATGAACAACTTCTTGCTGGCCCTGCGCTCCAGTTTCGGTTTCCTTTCCACTATCCCGGTGGGGATAACCATGGAAGGTCTTGATGAGTTCTTCAAGCGGACCTACCTTCACATAGTCGTGGGCATAGTCCTCGGTCTCCTGATAGGAGCTGCGGCAGTTGTCCTCCAGTCCTTCCTTTCCCCCCAGCTTACTGCGGTTTTCATTATTGTGTTCGTTTATTATATGACCGGACTGAACCACCTGGATGGCATTGCCGATATGGGGGACGGCCTGACTGCCCACGGCTCCCGTGAGAAGAAGATCAAGGCGCTCAAGGACATGTCACTGGGGATTGGCGGTGTCTCCTATGCGGCGCTGACCCTGCTGGCATTCTATGCAGCCCTTATATCGCTTCTTACCACTGAGCTCATGCTTCCAGAGGGCGTAAGCATAGCAACTGTTATTTTCCTCGCGCTCTTCGTTGCTGAGGTTGGTGCCATGCAGTCCATGCTTACGATCGCTGCATTCGGGAAGTCCATACATGAAGGTCTCGGCTCTATCCTTGTGAAGAACACGACCTTTCCGAAATACCTGCTGGGGTTCGCCATGGGAATTGTGGCCTGCACCCTGGCTTTCTGGTATATCAGCCTGCCCCTGGTGGGTGCCCTGGCATTTGTAGCAGCCATAGTGTCGGCTCTCGTGGTCATTAACATAAGCAACAGGCACTTTGGAGGTGTCAACGGTGATATCATCGGCGCATCCAACGAGGTCGGCAGGGTCATTGCACTGGTAGCTGTGTTCCTTGCCCTGAAGTACGGCCTTGGAGGGATCTGACATGGATGTCATAATCATGGCCGGAGGATTTGGCAGCAGGCTCGGGATGGGTGAGAAGCCCACTGTGGAACTCCTTGGAAAGCCCCTTATCTCCTATGTGATCGACGCCCTTGAGAAGACTCCCGAAGTGGGGAAGATAAATGTTGCTGTTTCCCCTGCAACGCCCACGACCGGGAGTGTTGTCCTCAGCCGCTATGACGGCCGGGTGGGAGTGATAAACACCGGTGGGGGCAATTATGTTGCAGACATGGTCCAGGCAGTGAAGGATGCGGGCATAAGCGAGCCAGTGCTCATTATGATGTCTGACATACCCCTGCTGAACCCAGGGATAATAGGGAGCATCATTAAGAAATATGAAACATGCGGGACCCCTGCTATGTCCGTGTTCTCTCCGATATGGGTGTGCAAGGGCCTTGGTATCAGGCCTGATACGGTCTTCAACTGGGAAGGTAAGCTCATAGTTCCTGCCGGGGTCAATATCCTGGACGGGAAGGATGTGGAAAAGGAGCAGGCCTACATCAGCCTCATACTGGAGGATATCGAGCTTGCGTTGAATGTGAATACTGCGGCCGACCTTGAGAAATGCAAGGAGATGCTGATGGAAAGATCCGCCGGGAAGGAGTAAGGGCTGAATAGCTTCTTTATCCCTTCCGGGCTTATACTCATAAAGGATGTGTTCGAATAGACCGTCATATAGTGATCATGGACCGGAGATATTCTCTGGAGGCTCTCATGCTGATAACCGGTAAATTGAATCCTGAGAGCTCAGTTGAGCTTATCCAGGATGAGTCGCTCATGCTGTGTGAGGTGATAGAACAGCCTCAGAAACTGCCTTTTTACATCGAGGCTTTCTATAACATGGATATCGCAGATCCGGATGCCTTCCGTCTTTCATTGATCAGGATCCAGATAGACTCCGACCTGCGGATGAACGAGGACATCCAGAAGTACCAGCACAGGAGGTATGTTGCGCGTACCATTGAGAAGCTGCTGTATTCCGATATCCTGCTTGAGCACGTTCAGGGTGTCGTTCTCGAAGGTGAGTGATATCCACACTTTCTGCTGCAAAGGAGCATGGTCCTGCAAGCAGGTTTCAAATGGCCGGTCATATCTTAAGGACCTTTGTTCCAATTTGTTTATACCTTTTCCACGCCAAACATATTTTATCAGACCTGTATTCAGGTTGTTTTCTTCTAGAGGGTCCTGTCTGAGCGCAGGGTCAACATGTTGTGGTGGCAATGGTCGATCAGCTGGTCAGGAAGGTACGCACAGGCAAAAGACAATCTTTAAAGGCCCCAAGGCTGGCTTTTGGCAGCCTGATGACAAAAAAATGGAGAACATCACCGGATACTGACATCGTCAGAATGAACAGTGACTTGATGGCCGATGTCCTGAGACTCTATCATGAGAACTTCACCGTGATAAACCACAGGATGTTCCTGATGTACTGTCGTTTTTTCAATGAAACCTGCTATGCATTCCTTGACCAGGGCAAGGTTGTGGGATACTGCGTCTTCTTCGTGAAACCTGTATTCTCCTATTCGCACATTTATAAGACCGCCACCCTCTATTCTTTTGCAGTTGATAGTAATCACAGAGGGCAGGGCATAGGTGAAAGACTGCTTCAGAAGGGTATCCACGAGATGAAGCTGAATTCCGTCAGTTGCATCTCTCTCTATGTGGCTACGGAGAATATACCAGCCATCAGCCTTTACAGGAAGCTGGGTTTCCGCATCCTCAGGGAGCTCGATGATGTCTGTGGCCCGGGACTCAAGTGCTACGAAATGGATCTGAAGCTGGGGCGTGGCCTTGTTTGAGTGTCTCTTTTCTGAAAGCAATTCCAGACCGATTCCCTTAACATACTATTGATTTCAGGTTTTTTCCTTGGACTTTTTTAGTATACTCCATATTATTACGGGTATTGCAACCCCGAAAAACAAAGGAAGAAGCCATTCTGAAAAGTTTTGGGAAATGCTTCCAAAGTAAGCATAATAAGCCGAAACAGGAACTATTCCTAATAAGCTTAACACAATGAATTTCCTGCCGGATATTCCTGTAAGTCCTGCAAAACACGCCATAGTCTCAGAAACGATTGGGACCATTTTTGAAAGGATCAGAATTCCCTCCCCCCATTTTACGAACCATTCATCCATGGCTCTCTCATCGGTCTTGTCGAGAAAGAGCCTCGCTTTTCCCAGTTTTCTTGTTATTGCGAACCCTGCCATTGAAGCGAGAAGAGATCCTGTGATATTTATCAGAGTCCCTAGGTAAAATCCATAAAAGGCCCCGGAAAAAGTCATCAGTACTGTGGAAGGCATTGGGAGAATAAGGTCAATAACCAGGAGGAATATTATTACGGCTGCTGCAGAAGCACCTGAGCCCATAACAAAATATCTTATCTTCTCAAGAGTTATCAAGCCTGAGACTTCAAATATAATGAATAAAAAAAGGAATATAGAAGCAAGTATTACAGGAATATGTCGCCAGTTTAAGGCTTTTCTGTCTCTTTTCATATTTTCAGTCTCTCCCATGCATGAACATTCTGCGTAAACGGCTTATCAGACTCGGTATTCCTGCGACAGGCTGAACGAATAGGAAACCACTCAGCCGATTCCATTACATCATTTGCATCCAGCTATAAGTGCCACAATATTTTTTTCATGGTTTCTGATCTCTTCATCGGCGGCTTTAGGCTTCCATTTTTCCCAGCCGTGGATGGTATGGTCCCCGCAGATGAGGAACAGGGTGCCTTTGCCTGCACATTCCACTATCCGGCTGATGTTGGCGTCTGTGTTCCTTAAAGCTTCCTCCAGCTCCCTGCCGTGCAAGGAACAGTGAGCATACCTGTCAATGGAGCGCAGATGCACGGCCAGCAGGTCGGGATCCTTACCGAGGGCACCGATCGCACTTCCGGTGGCCCTCTTGTCGTAATCGGCTATGTCATCTGTGTTGGGAATGCCGTGCAGTTCGTTTATCCGGCCTCTGAAAGTTTCCGCACCTTCCGATTCGATGACAACGGCTGAGTTCAGGCCTGCATCATCAGCCCATTCAAGTATCGTTTTGATCTTCGGACTGGCAGGGTCCTTTGCACGTACCCTGTAGATATCCTGAGTGCTGTGGACATGGTGGCTCTCCGGCAGGTAGCCTGTTAATATGGATGCTATGCAGGGTGAGGTATGCCTGTCAACGGATGAGCATTCCAGTAACAGCCCGTGCCTGGCAAGGCTGTCTGCAGCAGGCATGATATCTTCAAATCTCCTGTACAATGCAAAACCAAGGCTATCCGCAATGATAAGCACGACCCTCTTACAATCGTGCTCTATCGCATAGTCCTCAAGCTCATTGATTACATTCCCGTCCGGCACTACCATAGGTATCGACAGAATCCTTGAGATCGTAGGTGCAATGTCTGCAAGGCTGTACAAGGAATCATTCATACAGGTAGATTGGTACCTGCACTTAAATGGATTTATCTCTCAGTTCTCACTTTTCCCGGGTTTTCATCATTGTGATATAGAACCACTTTCAAAAGGACAGCAAGCTGGCAGATAAATTCAGGAAGCCTTTTGAAATTCCGATCAAAGACAGCCGACAGAGCTTCAGCTCAGCAGCCACCTCCAGACAGGCCTCACAATAATTTTTTTGTCACCCACTTCTATTTCATCTTCGGTGTCGTCGGTGAGTATGAGACCCTCTTTCAGGCTAAAGTTTTCCATAGCTGCCACAAGGCTTTCGACCTCTCTCTTTCTTGTACTTTTACTGCTCATATCCCAGCACACCTGAATTGCACGGGTCACCCTGTTCTTTTCGCTTATAATGAAATCGACCTCTTTCTGAGTCTCATTTTTCCAGTAGTAGATACCCTGATATTCTCTTCTCAGATGCATGAACACTATGTTTTCAACCAGCCTGCCATGATCCTCCGAGAAAGCGAAGGAAACTGTATTTCTGAGACCTGTATCCAGGGCATATACTTTTCTGGGATTGAGCACCTGCTCCTTCAGAGAATAAGAGAACTTTTTTATAAAAAAGAGCATGTAAGTGCTTTCAAGGTATGAAGAGTAACGTTCCACCGTATCAAGGCTTGTGCCAAGGATATTCTTGATCCGGTTGTACGAATTAGGAGAGGATATGTTCGTCATATAGTATTTTGCGAGCTCTTCGAGTTTCTGTATGTCCTTTATTTTGTACCTGACAGTGACGTCCTTTATCAGGATGTCTCTGTAATACGTGTACAGCAGCTCTTTTTTGTTCCTTTCCTCTTCCTCGAGTACGACCTTGGGAAAGCCGCCGGTGCCGATATATTCCTTTAGCTCTTTTTTTATCGTGTGGCGCTCTGCCATCATGTCAAGGGACGTCTTTATATTCAGTCCCCGGAACTTCAGGTATTCTTTAAAATCAAGGGGAAACACTTCCGTGTCCAGATGACGGCCTGCCAGGACCGTCGCATACTCCGAACTTAACAGCTTTGAACTCGAACCTGTCACCAATACATTTATCCGGCGGTTCTCCTGCAGATATCGTGCGAATTTCTCCCAGCCGTCTATCACCTGCACTTCATCAAGGACCACGTACTGTTCTGCGGAATTTGTTTCCACTTCTGTAAGGTATATCTCATAAATACGGTTCAGCAGCTCAAGGTCCAGACCCCTGAAGCGGGGATCTTCAAAATTCACTATGAGGATATTCTCCTTCGCTGTCCCCGCATCAATTTTGTCCTTCAGGTACTGGAGAATGATCGTTGATTTGCCTGTCCTTCTGGCACCGGTTATCACCATTATTTCTCTGGTCCCGGATTTCCTTTTTATCTCCTCCAGCAGTTCTTCCCTTCGCGTGCCGGTGAATTGCTCCCTGGTCCAGAAGTTCCAGTCTATAAGCAGTTCCATTATCTCTTTTTTGTCCATGATAGTAATGACATGACCTGTTTATATAAAGCTTACTTTTGCATCGGTAAGTTTAGTGCAATAGTTAACTTCTCAATCGGTAACTTTGGTCCTGTTAAAATCCCCGATATCCCTGGAGTGACAGCAGCTCATGAAAGCATGTCAGATATGCGACATTGAACCTCAGAAGATCTACAGCATATCGCAGTGGATAACGCCTGTCCGTGGAGATCGTATCTTACGGCATGTGTCAGGTACGAGAAGTATAAGAGGGGGCGAAGAAATGAACATTCATGTTACGCTAAAACCACTATCATGCACAGGGGTATGTTGCGTGCACCATTGAAAGGCTGCTGCACTTGATAGTCTGCCCTGGAGTCTGACAGAAGGACTCAACAGGACAAAAGACGGCTGGACCACAGTGATACGATAACCCTTTTGCATTTGTTAAACCACTCCTCTGGCATTCCTGATTATCTTGAGATCCATCAAAAAGGCGAGAAAAGCCTGTGGGACAGCATTCTTGAAGATGGTGATCGCTCATGGTCTATTGAAGACACCATGCAGCTTGTCAGGGATGTGAACCGACCTCTGTTCCGGCCCCAGCCAATGGGTGCAACAAAAAGGAAGTCCCGCTATTCTGACACTAACTTCCAGCTGCTTATTGCGATAATTGAAAATGTTACCGGCAATCCTCTTCAGGAGGTTTTTGAGGAGATGTTCTACAGGCCTCTCAATATAGAACAGACCTATCTTCCCTCGAGATCAACGTCAAAAAACTTTCCTGCAGCTGCTACTATCTGGTACAAGGAAAGGGGCCTGGATATCCC
Source organism: Methanolobus sp. (assembly GCA_030154025.1). GTDB lineage: Archaea > Halobacteriota > Methanosarcinia > Methanosarcinales > Methanosarcinaceae > Methanolobus. The sequence goes on along the minus strand of JASKKT010000036.1, from coordinate 8,587 downwards.
ATACGCCCTCGAATCTGCCCGGGATCTGATCAGCACAGCAGACGACCTTATACTTTTTATGAGGGCACTTATCAGAGGAGAGATTTTTGATGATCCGGCCACTTCTGAGCTGATGCAAAGTAACTGGAACAGGTTTGGTTTCATGCTCAGCCCCATTGCTCCCGGATGGCCTATTGAATATGGTCTCGGGATGATGCGATTTAAACCCCCTCCGCTGTTCTCCCTGATACAGCCTTTCCCGGAGCTTCGTGGACACACAGGGGTTTCCAGCGCATGGTTATTCTACTGTCCGGAGATAGACATGATAATTACAGGCACTGTAAGCCAGCTCAGTGCGGTAGCTGTACCATTCAAATTTGTTCCTAAGGTAGCAGGCTTTCTCTCCAAGGAGCTTAAGGCCTGACATTTCACAACATCCTCGTTGTTGCTACGTTAAAGATTATCACAAGCACAGAAGCATGTTGCGCGTACAATCGAAAAGTTGCTGTACTATAAATTCCAAACTGATTATTGTATGGAACATGGCGCTAATGGTGTATCCTCAGAGCATAGCATGCTGGATGAGGCAACAGAGGTGTTGATGTCAGCCTTTCAAAAAGAGGCACTTACTACAGCACTTCTGCTGGCCCTGTCCCAAAAAAGGCACAGGGAACTATATTCAAAGACAGTCATCAGTCCTTGATAGCTTCACTGTCTATGGATGATACGGAAATGGAATTCCCGATTATGTCCTTCTTTATGGTGCGATAACATTCATCCACTATCTTCGTCGAGCCTGTGAAATTACATTTTTCAAAGCTGAAGAGCGAAGCGAACTCGTCCACTATATTCCCAAACTCTTTTTCGTAGTACAGGCCCGTGTCTACTTTTCCCACTTTTTTGTAGCCGGAATAGTCAAAGACCATCTTCATCATTTCCGTATCATCCGGATCAGGTGTAAGTTTTGCAAGTACCAGCATCTCTCTCCAGTTGGCTGCCTGCATGGGAGTAAGGAAATAAGTGCCTTCTCCTCTGTTCTGCCCCATCACGGCTTCTACATAAGCGCCCCTGTCACCAAAGGCTGTACAGATACAGTCGTCCATTATATTCCCATGGGCATCCTTGAGTATCCTTACCGGGATACCCAGATGAGAGAAGTCCTTTTCAATTGAACCAAGTACATTACCACAAAGGCCATAGAAGACCAGGATGCCATCGAACAGGCCCCCTCTCTCTTCAATAGCTGTGTATACTTTTTCTTTCAGCAGAGAAGGATTAGCGTCCAGTGCGAATTCCAGAATGTCCATGACAACTACAAAGTCGTCCGTTGCAGCAAGCTTTGAAGACAGATCCTCGTATGAGGTCTTTTCATAGCCCACCGATACTTCACCCATTTTCCTTTCGATCCCTTCGGTGTTCTCATTCTCAATAAGTATCAGGTGCGCATCCCTTTCTTCCTCTTCAAATAAATGGACAAGCTCGTCCTCGAACATACGACAGGATATAAGGTATAATAGCGGCATTCTGTAATCTCCTTTCCATTATCCTGAAACAAGACCCCTTAGAAGGGTGCCGAGTCCAGCAATATATTCTTCCTCAGTGAGCAGGGGTCTATACAATATACTTAGAAGCCTGTATATTAAAATGACCTTCAACTGGCTTTGCAAAAATCCTTATTGTTTTATCTCAAACTACTTTTCCCCAACTCCCACCCCCACATTCTCAACAAAATTTAATTATAACCTGTGAGTTTCATCCATAATTATTAAATCGAATATTGCAGTAGGAATATCCAGATCGAATAGAGCATGGAGACCTTTGATGTTAGAGGAGATTACCAGTCAGTACAGCCCGGAAAAGCTGGAGAGGAAGATCCAGGACTTCTGGGAAAAATCGGATGCGTACTCTAAGGTACGCGAGCACAGAAGAGGCGGAAAGAGGTTCTTTTTCGTAGACGGTCCGCCTTATACCACAGGACACATTCACCTGGGCACTGCATGGAACAAGATCATCAAGGACTCCATTCTGCGCTACCGCTCCATGAACGGCTATGACATTCTCGACCGTGCCGGCTGGGATATGCATGGCCTGCCCATCGAGGTCAAGGTGGAGGGCGTGCTGGGCTTCACATCCAAGAAAGATATCGAGAAGTATGGTGTCGGCAACTTCATCGAGAAATGCAAGGAATTCGCGCTCAACCAGAAGGACGACATGACCGAACAGTTCCGCATGCTGGGCGCATGGCTGGACTGGAAAGACCCCTACATGACCCTGCGTGACGAGTACATCGAAGCCGCATGGTGGACCCTCAAGCGCGCCCAGGAAAAGGACCTGCTGGAGCAGGGCAAGCGTGTCGTCAACTGGTGCCCCAGATGTGAGACTGCCATAGCCGACTCTGAGGTGGAGTACAGCGACAGGGACGATCCCTCGATATTCGTCAAGTTCAGGCTCAAGGACGAGGAGAATGCCTATGTGGTGATATGGACCACCACTCCGTGGACAATCCCTTCCAACATTGCAGTGGCAGTGCACCCCTCCTTTGAATATTCAAAAGTGAAGGCAAAGACCTCTGACGGCAGGGAAGAGATACTGATCATAGCTTCACAGCTTGTGGAGCCTGTCCTGAAGAAAGGACGTTATGCAGGTTACGAGATACTCGGCAGCATGCTTGGCGAGGACCTGACCTCACTTTCCTACGAGCATCCCCTGGCAGACAAGGTGCCAAGGCAGGCAGCCATGGAGCATAACATCTACCTTGCGGATTTCGTGACCGCCGAGAACACCGGATGTGTCCACATAGCACCAGGACACGGTATGGACGACTTCGAGGTGGGCCTTAAGAACAACCTGCCCATATTCTGTCCTGTCGGTTCTGACGGCAGGTACACGGAAGCTGCCGGTGATTATACAGGCATGCATATAAGGGACGCAAACACCACGGTCATAGAGGATCTAAAAGAGCGCGGCCTGCTACTTGCCCGGGGTAAGATCACCCACAGGTACGGGCACTGCTGGCGCTGCAAGACACCTATCATCTACCTTGCCACAGAACAGTGGTTCATCAAGATATCCGACCTGAAGGAGCAGATGCTCTCCGAGATACAGCAGGTCAACTGGTACCCATCCTGGGCGGGCTCTGCCAGGTTCAGGGACTGGATCGAAGGTGCCCGTGACTGGTGTGTTTCCAGGCAGAGATACTGGGGTATCCCCATACCTGTGTGGAAGTGCCGGACATGTGACAGCATGCACGTTGTCGGTACCAAGAAGGAGCTCCTGGAAATGTCAGGCCTCTCCGGTGATATAGAGCTGCACAGGCCATACGTTGACTCCGTCACAATTGACTGTCCCTGCGGCGGTAAGATGAAGCGTGTGGAAGACGTGTTCGACGTCTGGTTCGACTCGGCGGTGGCCTCGTGGGCTACCCTGAGATTCCCGCAAAAGGCAGAGGACTTCGAAAAGTGGTGGCCGGCAGATTTCATCACTGAAGGGCACGACCAGACCCGCGGCTGGTTCTACTCGCAGCTTGGTGCAAGCATGGTGGCATTCGGAAAAGCCCCCTACAAGAGTGTGCTCATGCACGGCTTCACCCTTGACGGCGAGGGCAAGAAGATGTCAAAGAGCCTTGGCAACGTGATAGAACCCAAGGACGTCATCGCTAAATACGGTGCCGACACTCTCAGGTGCTTTGTGCTTTCGGCCAGTGCTCCATGGGACGATCTCAAGTTCAACAGCGAGGAGCTGGGAACCATCAACAGGACGCTGAACATCCTCTGGAACGTGTACCGCTTCCCGTTACCCTACATGGTGCTGGACAAGTTCGACCCTTCAAAGGTGTCCCTGGAATCCGTCAGGGAACACATGAGGAGGGAAGACAGGTGGATACTCTCCAGGGCACAGACGCTCATCAACGATGTCAACAAGGCCATGGACCAGTACACCCTGCACAGAGCACTGCGCTCCATCAACGAGTTCGTCCTTGAGGATCTTTCCAGGTGGTACGTCCAGCTTATCAGGCCAAGGACATGGGTCGAAGCTGATGACCCGGACAAGCTGGCAGTCTACAGGGTGCTGTACGAAGTTTTCGTAATAATGACCCGGGTCATTGCCCCGTTCATGCCTCATCTTGCAGAGGAGATGTACCAGAACCTTGTAAGGAACGTCTACCCGGATGCTCCGGAGTCAGTGCACATGAACGACTGGCCGGTTGCCGACGAGTCCCTCATTGACAAGGAACTTGAGACTCACATGGATATGATCCGGTCCATGGTGGAGGCATCCTCCAATGCCCGCCAGAAGGCAGGCAGGAAACTCCGGTGGCCTGTATCCCGCATAGTGGTCTCTCCTTCCAGCGAGCAGGTCGCAGAGGCTGTGGCAAGCCTGAAGTCCGTGCTCATGGACCAGACCAATGCAAAGGATATCGTGCTCATAGGCGTCGGGGAACCATGGGATGAGCTCGGTTACGAGGCTATACCTAACCCGAGCACCATAGGTCCTGTTTACAAAGGTGATGCAGGCAAGGTGCTGGCTGCCATCAAGGGTGCCGATGTGATGTCCCTTAGGAGATCCCTGGCCTCAAGCGGGCAGGCTGAAGTGGATATTCCTGGAGGCAAGGCAACAGTCACACCGGAAATGGTCAAATTCGAGGAAAGGATGCCTGAGGCTGTGGCAAGCGCGGAGTTCAATGCAGGCAGCGTATATGTGGATGCAAAACTGACCCGTGAGCTCGAATCAGAAGGTTATGCAAGGGAAGTCATCCGCAGGGTGCAGGATATGCGCAAGGAGCTTGACCTGGCAGTGGATGAGGGCATCAGGGCCCACATCCGGATCACTGACCAGCGGGTCCTTGACCTTGTGCTTGACCTGGAGCAGCATATAGCAAAGGAGATCAGGGCAGAAGTGCAGGTAATAGGCCTTGACGTGGATGCAAACGGAACTCTCAGCAAGGACTGGGATGTTGAGGGCGTGTCTATGAGCATAGGCATATCGCCGACCTGAGAGCGGAACTCAAGGAAAGCCGAAAATATGGATTTCAAAAAATGGGAGCCTGTGTACTCAGAGATACTCGAGGACATGGGTTTCAGCAGGGAAGAGGATGAGCGCGCAGCTCTCCTTCTCTCCCGTATGCTCGATCCTGCAAAGACTGTAAATGTGTCTGCCCTGCGTGCGCTTATTGAGGGCAGGGGCGTCCTTGTATGCGGCAATGCTACGGGCCTCAGGGAAGAGCTTTTGTCAGTTGATGCCGGGAGTTACGTAGTCATAGCTGCCGACGGAGCTGCAGCTGTGGTACTCGATTCAGGTCTGGTGCCTGACATAATAGTGACTGACCTCGACGGGAACGTCGAGAGGGAGATAGAGGCCAACCGCGCAGGCTCGCTCATGGTTGTGCATTCCCACGGGGACAACATTGACAAACTGGAAAAGTACGTTCCCCTGCTGGACAATGTGATTGGGAGCACCCAGTCAGTCCCTCTTGACAATGTATATAATTTCGGGGGATTCAGTGATGGGGACAGATGCGTTTTCCTTGCAAGGGAGTTCTGTGCTGCCAGTATAACTCTTGTGGGTTTTGATTTTGATGATGAGAACGTGACCCCCATCAAGCAGAAGAAACTTCTCTGGGCCAGGAAACTGATAAATGGACTGCTCAGTGAGTAACGGGGATTATCGTGTCTCACTTTTTATCATTGAGTTGTTATCATTGTAATGATTTTATGAGAATCTATTTATATTTCCGTATCAATTAGCAAGTGGAGTTATATGGAAACACTGATCCTCTGTATAGACAGGGATGATGACCTTGGCGTAAAGGCTAATGTAAGGGGACCTGTCATTGGAAGGGAGGCTAACATTGAAGCTGCTGTAAAACTTGCCACAGCGGACCCCGAGGACTCGGATGCCAACACCATCTTCGGTGGTATCAAGGTACTGGATGATCTGGCTGCAAAAGGTATTGATGCGGAACTGGTCACCCTTGCGGGAGACAAGAACATAGGCATCATATCGGACCAGAAGATAGCAAACCAGCTTGATGCCCTTCTTAAGAACATCCGGTTCGAATCCACTATATTCATTTCAGACGGAGCCGAGGACGAAACCCTGCTCCCCATCGTGCAGTCCAGGATAAAGATAAACTCTGTCAAGCGTATTGTAGTCATGCAGAGTGCTAACCTTGAAAGCACATATTACATTATAAAGCACGCTTTTAATGATCCCAAGATATCCCAGACCTTCTTCGTACCCCTGGGACTGGCTTCACTCATCTATGCATTTTTCCTTATGATCGATTATCCCCAGGGCGCTATCATAGGCATACTTGCCGCAGTGGGCCTCTACATGCTCTACAGGGGGTTCGGTGATCCCGTATCTGTTTACGGGGAGCGTATCAAGGACTCTTTCCACTCCGGAAGGATGACCTTCCTGACCTATCTCACTGCGTTCCTGATAATGGTACTTGCAACTGTGCTGGGCCTTGTCAGGGTATGGGAGCTCTACACCCGCGAAGGTATCTGGTACTATGGTGTGGTGCCGCTGGCCACGGTGTTCATAAACACTACAGTATGGCTCTACGTAAGTGCATTCCTGATAGCGGATGTCGGGAAGATCATCGACTGCTACAGGAACCGTGTGTCCACTTTCAGGTACATCATACCCGCTTTCTTTGTGATATCCATGGGCCTGCTCTTCTGGGGAGCAAGCACATACCTCATATCCATAAGCACCGTCATTGGCGGCAGCAGTATCGACCCTGCAGTGGGAGTACAGTATTTCATTTATTCCATAGTGGCAGCAATTATCATTGCCCTGGTCGGGATAAAGGTCTCCACCAGTGTGAGGATGGAAGAAAGTCAGGCTTTAAAGGGTAGCAACAATGCGGATACGTAGGGCAGAAGAGGTTCAGGGTTCCGGCTTTGATATCGCATTGATCGGCGGTGTGAACTTTTCCCTGCCGGGAGTTACCGGAAGTATAGTTGTGGAAACGCCTTTTGGTGTGGTCCGGGCCTATCCGTTCGACGTCCACGGCAGGAAGGGCGTTATGATATCCAGGCACGCCGATGGGCAGAAGCACCTGCCACCGCATATGATCAACTACCGGGCTATTGTATGGGCAGTTGCGGAACTTGGGATAGAGAGGGTCATATCCGTAAATTCTGTGGGCACAATGCAGGGTCATCCCATTGGCAGTTTTGTCCTGCCGGATGATGTCCTGGACATGACAAGAAGCCGGGAATCCACTTTCCATAATGACAGGACAATACACGTCGATATGACGGAGCCTTATTGCCCCCGGCTCAGGGAGTGTCTCAGGGACACGCTGGTAAAAAAAGAGCTCGGTTTTGCAGATGGCGGGGTATATGTCTGTACCGAAGGCCCGAGGTTCGAGACCAGGGCTGAGATCCGCATGCTCAGTAATTTCGGGGACGTAGTGGGAATGACAGGTATGCCTGAACTCGTACTGGCCAGGGAGCTCAACCTTTGCTATGCTTCCATCTGCACGGTGACCAATAATGCATGCGGCCTGGGTGATGGGAAGATCACGGCTTCAGAGGTTGTCAGGACGCTCCAGGAAAGGCAGGAGAGCCTGCTTGAAGCGCTGCTCAGTTTTATAGAACGTCTTCCTGAAAAACGTGACTGCAACTGCATGTATGCCACGGACATCGATGCATGCCTTTAAGCGTAATGACACTTCAAGCGATAGGATGACGGACAGGCCGTTTCAGGCGATGTCCCTGGAAGTATCGATCTGCACTCCTTCGCCAATCTTGAACTTGATGATATCGGCGCTTGGCACCATTCCTCTTATCTTGGGTATGGCGAGCTTGCTGACCAGTTTATCGGAGCCGGTCTCAAGGCTGGACTCGAATATCACGTCGACCGTGGCAAAGACCTCATTGTCTATCCTCTCAGGTGTAGTGCCTTTATGGCCGTAAAGGTAGGTAAGGCATTGCATCTCCTTTGTGACCTCATAGATGACGTTGGTCAGCTGGCGGATAAGTCCCGGATTGATGTGAAGGTTCATAAAGAACGAGAATGAATCGATCACGAGGTTCACTTCTTCACCGTCCGAATCATTGGCTATGTTGCGCAGGTTATATTCAGTGAACTCGATTATCTTGGAGTCTATGTATTCGTTGCCTACGTTCTCGGAAAGTTCGCCGCATGAATTGAAGTAATATTCGCTGTACACATCCACAAAGATTATGTTGGAAGGGTCAAAGCCAAGATTGATGATGTCCCTGAGGACGAACTTGGGTCTGCGACTGGTGGTAAAATAGAAGGTCCTGCGGGATTGGGTGAACTGGTAGAGGAACACCTCCGACATGGAACGCGGATCGGCCGAAAAATAGGATACTGAGCCCGTTGGCAGTCCTCCTCCGAGATTCCTGTCAAGGACGGATATGCCTGTAGAAAGCAGCACAGGCTCTTCCTGGTATGTCATACTCGAAGCCGGTTTCTTAAGGCTGTCGTAAAGTAGGACATCGTCCTGTTCCCCGGATGGTCTTTCCTGCATAACGGAGTTTGCTGCATAGGATTTGCTTGTTAACATCGTTCTGCCCCTTGTAAGCAAGGAATAATATATTGCTTTTTATATTTTTACTTATGCTTTCCG
>JASKKT010000035.1 GCA_030154025.1 Methanolobus sp. | reverse complement strand
TATTTTTTAATATACATTACCACCCACTCTTTTACAGAATAAATAAGGGCTTAAGATGATTATTAATGTTTCTAACTAAAACCCTTAACATTATATTCATAGTTAATATGATTTTGACAGATTCACCTTGTGCAGATAGCGGCCACTTCTTCCAGTGGCAGGTGCCCTGCCTTTTATGGGACCAGCCAGGCCCTCGGTGACTCTTTCTTTTGTCATGACGTGGAGATACCGTTTACGAATAGTCTTAGCAGAGGCCCTCCTCAAACACTTATACTGCTATCGCCCGGGAATAAAGGAGCTCTACAGGATCACTAATGAGTATAATCAATTAATCGTATAGAATCGCCGATCTTCTTTTCAATTGACATTCTCATCTGTCCGGCATGCGGACAGGCAAAACCGATAGGATTTCCTCGCGTGATACATGAAGCGAGAACAATCGTATCAGCCCCACGCCTGACCATTTCAGCAGCCCTCCAGACTGCTTTCTTTCCCGGGCAACCGCCGCATGAGACAACACCGATCACTTCGATCTCGTCCTTTATGCCCTCGAATGCAAGTTTTTTTCTCCTTCATAACCATCAAGTCCGTTGTTGCGGGACATATGCCCTCTGTCTGCATACACCTGATCAAACCTGCTTTCATAATTCCGCCTCTTTCACATTTCTAGATACACTTTCCGCCAGCAAAACTGAAATGTCCGGCATGCCCGGTATTTTCAGATCTCAACGAATACCTTTGCAAGGGACTCGCCCTTAACATGGATGGAAAATTGGTAAAGATATCCAAAAGGCACCGTATAAACGCTTATGCCTTTGTTCCTCAGTTTCTCTTCAATCGATACGATAACTTCCATTGCGAATTCCGGTGATGATTTGCTGGACGACAGATGAGCAAAGGAATGTAATACGATCTTGTCCTTATTCACCTTATTGAGATACCATTTGATGTTTCCCACTGCGCTTTTGACGATCTTGTTCTTTCTCTCCTCGTCTTCTGATTCGGCATGGATGAAAACGACAGCAGTATTCTCTATCCTTTCTTCAATTTCAACATCTTCCACACTTTCAATTGTCTTGCAATGGGTATCAAACCAGAAATATTCCACATCGAATAGTAGCAGCTTCATGTGCCCCGCTCCTTGTAAAATTAATAATGAGTTAGATCAGGGATATATGGATATATCCACAGCTTTCCCAAAAGCAACATAATTTGTAAAATCTGAGCTGATGGCCTTAATCGCATCTTCCGTCGGCTCGGAATAATACCAGGCTGCATCTCTATTCACTTTACCATTGACAACGATATGGTAGTAATTGATCTTTCCCTTTGGAGATGATTTCTGATTCCCATTGTCTTTGAAGTATTCCAGATTCAATGTTTCAGGAGCGAAGTACTTTTCTCCGTCGATCATGAAGAACTTCTTGCTTTTGCCGAGCAGTGCTCCATTCCATTTGATATACCATGCCATTATTACCATTAATATCAACTCCATTGTTTTATTATTACAAGAATAAGGAGCGGACTTTTTTCATATATACATATTCTGCATATTATATTCATGGCATTACTATTGTCGAAGGCATTGATAAGTTCAGTATCAGGGTTTCTTTGTCCTGGACTCAGGGCCTGACATAGCAATCATGGGTATGGCGGATATACGCGGAAGATGTTCTCAAAAGGCTTAATAGTGGTTGAGGACAAAGCCTGAAGAGAAAATGCAGTGCTTTAAAACTATTGAAGATGTCAAAAACTCATATGGTGAGCGCATTCACCTGATCGCAGATGAAAAAAAGGCAGGAAAGAAACTAGTCGGCACTTTCTGCCTCTTCGTACCTGACGAGATTATTTTTGCAGCAGGAGCTGACCGTGTAATACTCTGCGGGGGCAGAAATGACACCGTATCGATAGCGGAGCAGTACCTTCCAAGGAACATCTGCCCGCTGGTCAAGTCTTCTTTCGGCTCAATTGTCAATAATGGCTGTTCAGGCATAAGATCCTGTTCTCATTTCAGTATGGTGGATATGATCGTAGCCGAGAATACCTGTGACAGTAAGAAGAAGATGTATGAACTGCTTGGGGATTACGTTCCAACCTATGTAATTGACCTTCCCCAAAAGCCTGACACTCCTGAGGCCCTGAAATACTTCTTATCCGAGCTCGAAAAGTTCAGAGGTGTTATGGAACAGCTTACGGGCAACAAAATAACTACCGAAGGATTAAGGCAGGAGATCAGATCCTCAAATGAGACAAGACGGTTGTTTCACAGGCTCTATGAACTGCGTAAAAAGGACCCCATCCCCATAAGTGGCTCCCATGTGCTGAAAATCCTTCAAAAGCAGTATTTCTTATCGCCGGATAAGCTTAAGGAATACCTGCAGATGCTTATCGACGAGGTGGAGAGCATTGAGCCCGAGCAGGTCCGTAAGCCCAGGATAATGATCTCAGGCTGCCCAATGCCAGGTGGCAATACGAAAGTGACCGATATCATAGAGAACAGAGGCGGTGTCATTGTTACAGAGGAAAGCTGTACCGGTACGAGGTCTTTCTGGGACATGGTAGACGAGTATAAGGATCCGATGACTGCACTGGCCGAAAGATACATAAAAATACCATGCTCCTGCATGAGCCCCAACGACAGGCGCATAGACAATATCCTCGAACTTGCCAGGGAGTTCAGGGTCGATGGTGTGATCCACTATACACTGCAGTTCTGCCACGGGTACAACATCGAAAAGCAGAAGGTACAGAAGGCCCTGAAGGAAGCCGGGATCCCAATGCTCTCTATCGAGACGGATTACAGTGATTCCGATGTTGAGCAGATCGGACTTCGCGTGGATGCATTCATGGAGATGATCTCCTGATCTCAGTGGGAATTGATGCAGGTTCCGCTACAACCAAGGCAGTGCTTGTCAAAGATGGCAGCATCATTAAATCCATCCGGTCCACTGAATTTGATTTTGTTTCTGCTGCGGAAAAGGCATACGAAGATGTGCTTGGAATTGCCGGAATTGGCAGGGAAGAGGTCGATCACGTATATTCAACAGGATATGGCAGGAACAGCATAAGGTTTGCCGAGAAAGCCATCAGCGAGATAACTGCCCATGCAAAGGGCGTACATCATCTATACCCGGAAGTAGAAGGCATAATAGATATTGGAGGCCAGGACTGTAAGGTAATAGCGGTCAGCAACGGGAAAGTAACTGATTTCCTGATGAACGACAAATGCGCTGCCGGCACAGGTAAATTCATGGAGTATACTGCAAGGGCGCTCGAAGTGCCACTAGATGAACTTGCAGGGATGGCGCTTGCTTCAGGATCACCTGCAGGCATAAGCAGCATGTGTACCGTTTTTGCAGAATCGGAAGTGATATCGCTGCGTGCAAAAGGTTACTCAAAAGAGGATATTGCAGCCGGGCTTGTCGAAAGCATTGCCAGGAGGGTTGCTGTCATGACCAGACAGATCGGGCTTAAAACAAATGTGGCCTTTGTGGGAGGGGTGGCAAAGAACGTCGCTATCAAAGCAGCACTTGAGAAGGAGCTGGGCATATCACTTAATGTGCCTCCTGAACCGCAGGTCACAGGAGCGCTAGGGGCAGCGCTGTACGGTATCGATTGAAGACATGACTGCTATTTTTGAAAAAAAGACATCCTGCGGAGTTAAAAAATCCTGTGCTGATGAAGCAAAACCATCATCAGCTCTGAATGGAGCAATCCGCCCGATACAACTTATTCCGTTGTCTTCCCGTCGAAATCTGCCTCGTTAGCTTCGGCCTCTTCCTTTGTGGCACGCACGATGCCATCTTTATGGTGAGCTGGAGAGTAGATAGTATAGAGCTTCAACTCTTCGGTTTTTGAGGTGTTGACGACATTATGCTGCGCTCCGGCAGGTACGACCACTGCCACGCCGTCAGCGAGCTCATACTCATTGCCATCAATTATGCACTTCCCCTGTCCACTCTCGAAACGGAAGAACTGGTCATTCTCCTCGTGCACTTCCATTCCGATCTCTTCCAGGGGCCGGAGACTCATGAGCACCAGCTGGCTGTGCTTTGAGGTGTAGAGAACCTTACGGAAATTATTGTTCTCGAGCGTTGCATCTTCTATATTGATTGAAAATCCCTTCATACCATTACATAAGGACTGGTCACATATAAAATCATTCGGGAGTTAAATTTAGATGAAATTAAATAAATAATTAAATAATTAAACCATAATAAATATTGAGACATTATTTCATTTTTAGTAAAGTATAAATAAAAAAATATGGAAACCTGGAAATAAAACAATAAGACAGGTCAGATCGGATATTTATTCCTGTGTATTCTTTCCTTCAATTCGTGCACTGCAGGATTGTGAACCGCTTCACCCCGGATGTTGTACCGTGAACCGTGGCATGGGCAATCCCAGGTCCGTTCTGCATCGTTCCAGAAAACTATGCAGCCCATGTGCCTGCATGAAGGATCAAGGGTATGGAGAACACCCTGATTATCAAGATAGGCAGCCACACGTTCACCATGGATCTTGACAACATCACCTTTTCCGCGCGCTATATGTGAGGCGTCCTCCGGCACTGGAAGTACCCTGGCACCCACAAGACCCTTGCCCGACTCCAGGGTCCGGGAGATAAGATTCTTTGCAGATTCTACCGGCTTGAGTCGGGAAGGGGTATATACCTTAGCCTAGGGATTATCCCGGTCAAGGATCATGTCGCTTATTATCATCGCAGCCACCGTGCCTGTGATCATACCCCATTTACGGAATCCTGTCGCCAGGTAGGAGTGCTTGCTCTCAGGTGTGGTCCTTCCTATGTCGGGAAAATTGTCAGCGGTTATGACATCCTGCGTCGACCAGTGGTAGTCAATGGAGCTGACAGTGTATATGGACCTGATCCACTCTTCCAGATGCCTGTAGTGGTCCTTTGTGTTACCGCCTTCTCCGGTCCTGTGGCCCTCCCCCACTACAAGCACAAGCTCACTGTCACCATCAGGTTGGGAGCGCAGGGAGAGCGGGAGGGCTGCTTCAATGAGAGCTACCGATAAACCTGCCTCCTTAAGAAGCAGTGCAGATGTAACACCTACGATGCCGCCTCCGATAATCGCCATATCCACATCAATATTCCCCGACAGAGAAGGATAGCGGGATTCCTATGTGGTCGCTATCCAGTACGATTCCGGCATCCAGGGAAGAGCGTATTCCGTTTCCTTATTGCCAGCCATGGATAGCACTCACCGGATATCAGCCAATGGTTTAGAATGAGCCGGACTTCCTGAAACAGACAGCAGTTCATAAATAAGCTTGATCTTCCAGTCGATCTCGTCAAAATCCATCCTGGCAATGATTGCATCTATGCAGGACACTGCTCTTGCAAGTATAGTTCCATCCATAAAGAGTTACCCCTGATGTCCTCGTTCAACACCCTTACTTACCCTTACTTAAAACATCAATTACATGGTTTATATACGTTTTTAATTTTCTGGCTCTGTAGAAAACCTAGCTCCTCATTTGAACCACAAGAGTTCACAGAGGACACAGAGAACTAAATATATTTTAAGTGATCCTCTGTGAGCTCCGTGTTCTCTGTGGTTGGTATTATGCATGCTGCATGAGCATTCATACAGAGCCAGACAAAACACTAAACGTCCCCTTTGTGTTTTCCGTAGCAAGTAACACTTTGGGTTTTAATCCATTTTAAGCGATTACGGAATAAAGTAAATAGGAAATAGGTTTTCTACAGAGCCAATTTTCTTCAAAACAATATTAGCAGCCATGGGTTATTATACAGGGCGCGTCGGGACCGGTCTTTTGCAGATGTCGGGTGAGGCCGCAATTATAATATCCCATCATTCAAAAGATAAAGCCCATGACGATGTTATCAAGAGACGAACTGAGAGAAAGGATCGCCGGGGAAACACCGCTTGTTGTGAATATGATCGATAAGGATACCCAGCTGCAGCCTAACAGTGTGGAGCTGACACTCAGAACCGTGGAGTCATTGAAAGGCCCGGGAGCTGTGGACTTTGACAACAGCCAGAGACAAGTCCCGCAGAGCGAGAATATCGAGTTTGACAGCGAGGGATGGATACTACTGGCTCCCGGAACCTATAAGGTGACGTTCAATGAGATCGTGAACATACCCCTTGACCTGGCTGCCATCGCAAGGCCAAGATCAAGCCTGCTGAGATGCGGCGTCACGGTGGAATCCGCTGTATGGGATTCGGGGTACAGGGGAAGGAGTGAGTCCATGCTTGTTGTCTACAATCCCTATGGCTTCAGGGTCAGGAAGAATGCACGCCTTCTGCAGCTTGTTTTTTACAAGCTCCACCAGGAACTTGACCAGGGATACAATGGAAGATACCAGCATGAGAATATCTGACACACATCAGTTAACAACTTTGTTCCGCGTTAAAATTATGTAGAATCAAATATATGGAGGATGCATGAGCGAAATTGGCAAATCTGTAAGGATGGAAAGGATATTCGACCGTAACACACATCGTGCAATAATAATACCCATGGACCATGGCGTAGGTGCCGGGCCCATCAGAGGGATCATTGATCTTCCCGCCACAGTAAACAAGGTTGCCGAAGGGGGGGCCAACGCCGTACTCGGACACATGGGACTCCCGAAACACGGCCACAGGGGCTACGGAAGGGATGTAGGACTTATCATCCACCTGTCTGCTTCCACTTCCCTGGGACCCGACCCTAACCACAAGGTGCTCGTGACGACCATTGAAGAGGCTATCAAGGTGGGCGCCGATGCCGTGTCCGTACACATCAATGTAGGTGCAGAGGATGAGGCGGAAATGCTCCAGGACCTTGGCCAGGTGGCCCGCCAGTGTGATGAATGGGGAATGCCACTGCTTGCAATGATGTACCCCCGCGGGGCAAAGGTAACATCAGAGCACGATGTCGAGTATGTAAAGCATGCAGCAAGAATAGGCGCCGAGCTTGGTGCAGATATCGTCAAGACGAATTACACCGGAGATATCGACTCCTTCAGGGAGGTCGTGAAAGGGTGCCCTGTACCTGTGGTCATAGCAGGCGGCCCGCGCATGGAAACCGAGAAGGAACTGCTTGAAATGGTCTATGATTCCGTCCAGGCAGGCGGAAGGGGTGTCGCCATTGGAAGGAACGTGTTCCAGTCAAACGACCCCACAAAGCTGGTATCCCACATATCCAAGATCCTCCACGAAGGATACACTGTGGAAGAAGTCCTTAAAGTATAAGCCCAATGCCCTGTCACACTACAGGGCAGGTACTTTTTTGAGTGAATATATCGTGCCTGCTGCTTTCAGCTTATGCTGCTCGTCCTCTAGATTCAGATTTGATAACAGACTTGCACTTAAAACCGGATTCAAATGTAATCAGCAAGAGGATATGCGACGTTCTCCCACATATCTGCATTGGCAGAAGTAGTAGAAAGCAAGGCCAGAAGTTGAAATGACCAATGAATCATATATGGTTGGTGGTGGTACGATATGAAATATGATTGTATTGCTGGCCTTGCTTAATATACAGAATCCCTGTACACAAATATAATAGTTATGAAGTTGTTTTCCAGGAACGTGTACATAAAAGCAGAGGAAACATGCATACAACGGCTCCGGATGAAGTCTCGTTACTGTTAAATGCAATGGGAATGTCGATGTTCTATTTATCTCTGATCAATGTCATCTATGAGGATAATTTATGGATAAATACGAGCAGGTTATAGAACTGGCAAAGCGCCGGGGATTCTTATGGAACTCATTCGAACTTTACGGAGGAACCGCAGGATTCTACGATTACGGTCCTCTGGGAAGCACACTTAAACGCAGGATAGAGCAGATATGGAGAGACCTCTATGTCATTCATGAAGGGTACATGGAAATAGAGACTCCCACTGTAGGTATTGAGGATGTGTTCGTGGCCTCGGGACATGTGGGAGGTTTCTCCGACCCACTCTGCGAATGCACTAAATGCGGTGAGGCTTTCAGGGCCGATCACCTTGTCAGCCACATCATGGAAGGCGCCGATGCGCTTTCCAACATTGAGCTGGACAGGCTCATCAGGGAGCACATGGTAAAGTGCCCCGAGTGCAAAGGAGACCTGGGCGAAGCCTATGAGTTCAACCTGATGTTCAAGACCCTGATAGGACCAGGCACAGGCAGGCAGGGATACATGCGTCCTGAGACCGCCCAGGGAATGTTCGTGGATTTCCTGAGGCTTGCACGCTTCTATCGTGAGAAGCTGCCCTTCGGTGCTACACAGATCGGAAAATCATACCGTAACGAGATCTCTCCCCGGCAGGGAGTTATCAGGCTCAGGGAATTCACCCAGGCCGAGGCCGAGATATTCATCGACCCTGTGGACAAGAGCCACCCCAATATAAAACGATTTGCGGACACAGAGCTTAATCTCTATTCCGATGCTGCTCAGGAAAGAGGCTCAATGGACAAGATGACCCTCGGACAGGCGCTTGAGCAGGGAATCATCGCCCACGAATTCCTTGCATACCAGATAGGCCTCACAAATCTCTTCCTCACAAGGGTGGGCATTGCTCCCGACAGGCTGAGGTTCAGGCAGCACAAGAAAGATGAGATGGCTCACTATGCCATGGACTGCTGGGACGCCGAGGTCAGCACTGACAGGTTCGGCTGGGTCGAGATAGTGGGGATAGCAGACAGGACGAACTACGACCTCTCAGCCCACGCTGCCGTGAGCAAGACCGAGCTTACCATATACAGGGAATACCCGGAACCAAAGATGGTCACCCGCTTTGTGGTCAAACCAGATATGGGAAAACTTGGACCACTCTTCAAAGGAAAGGCAAAAATGGTTGCCGAAGCCCTCAAGGCTCTCCCGAAAGAGGAGCTTGAAAAGGAAGAGATCAAGGTAAGGGTGGATTCCGAGGAGATAGCCATCCCCGGAGATATCGTGGAATTCGCAGAGGAGACCGTGAAGGTAAGCGGAGAGAACATAGTGCCCCATGTTGTTGAACCTTCTTTCGGTATCGACAGGATATTCTATGCGGTCATGGAGCATTCATTCGATGAAGAGGCAGTATCCTCAGCCGAGGAAGGAGAAGAAGGGGAAGAGAACAGGATAGTCATGAGATTTATGAACGAGGTCGCCCCTGTACAGGTAGCCATCCTGCCCCTGCTCACAAGAGAGGAACTCATCGTCCCTGCAAAGGATATCGAGTCCAGGCTCAGGGAAAGAGGACTGCTGGTATCCTATGATGACTCGGGCACCATCGGCCGCCGTTACAGGAGGAACGATGAGATCGGTACTCCTTACTGTGTCACCATCGACTATGATACCCTGAAGGATATGACCGTGACCATACGCGAGCGCGACAGCATGAAGCAGGTCCGCACTCCTGTGGAGGGTATCGAGGAAGTGCTCTACGGATTGATGTACAGGGGAAGAGAGTTCCAGAGTGCAGGCAAGGCACTCTAATACTTTCACTCCGCTTACGGCAGGTTTAAAAGTTTAAATATTGTATTATTGTTAAACTTTAAACCTGAAAACATGCCCGAATATATCAGACATCCCCTGATCCGGCCCAATGCTGTTGAGCAGCGCCTCTACCAGCTCGACCTTGCCGGAAAAGCCCTGGGCGCACCTACGCTGGTAGTGCTCCCAACAGGCATGGGAAAGACCATAATAGCGCTTCTTGTCATCGCTTCACGCCTTGAGAAGGCTGGAGGGAAGGTCCTGCTGCTCTCGCCCACAAAGCCACTTGTGGAGCAGCACGCATCTTTTTTGAAGAATGTATTGTTGATACCTGAAGAAGAGATACTCACGTTCACTGGCAGTACAAGTCCTTCTGCAAGAGCAGAATTGTGGGAGAAGGGGCGTGTCATCGTATCCACTCCACAGGTCATCGAGAACGACATACTTACAAAGCGCATCAGCCTGGAGGATGTCACCCACATCACTTTTGACGAGGCACACAGGGCAACCGGCAACTATGCCTATACATACATCGCCGAGAGATATTTTCAGCTTGCCAGGGACCCACTCTGCCTTGGCATCACGGCAAGCCCGGGAAGCTCCCAGGAGAAGATAGCTGAGGTGTGCCAGGCCCTGCATATCGAATCAGTTGCAGTGAAGACCGAATCCGACAGGGACGTGGCCCCATACATCCACAAGAAGGAGATCGAGTGGAAGCGTATCGACCTGCCTGCAGAGATGAAGGAGATAAGGGACCTGCTCAATAAGGTACTTGAGGACAGGTATAAGAGGCTTGGGGATGCGGGATATCCCATTCATAATTCACGGTTTGTCTCCAAAAAAGACCTGTTGGCCCTGCAGCAAAAACTTCAGGGAGAGCTAAGAGGCTCCCCGGATCCATCCGTTTACACAGCCATATCCATCATGGCAGAGATTATGAAGATCAGCCACGCGGTGGAGATCACGGAGACCCAGGGCCTAGGAGCCCTGCGCATGTACATGGAGAGACTGGACAACGAGGCAGGCTCAAAGAACGGAAGTAAGGCGTCCAAAAGGCTTGCTGAAGACCTGTATGTAAGGCAGGCAGTCAACAGGCTGAAAGGTTGCGACTGCGAGCATCCCAAAATGGAGCATGTGAAGCGCATCGTGCTGGACCAGATCGAGAGCAATCCGGAATCGAGGGTAATCGTCTTTGCCAATTACCGGGACACTGCAGAAATGATTACAACAGCCCTCGCGGAAATCGAACAGATCAGGCCGATACGTTTCGTGGGCCAGGCATCCAAATACAAGGACAAGGGACTTACACAAAAGCAGCAGGTCGGGATCATCGAGAAGTTCAAGTCCGGAGAGTACAACACCCTGATAGCCACATCCGTTGCCGAGGAGGGGCTGGATATCCCGTCCACCGACCTCGTGCTGTTCTATGAACCTATTCCCTCCGAAATCAGGAGCATCCAGAGGAAGGGCAGGACCGGGAGAAAGCACGAGGGCCGTGTTGTCGTGCTCATTACCAGAGGGACCAGGGACGAAGGATACTACTGGAGCAGCCAGTCCAAGGAGAAAAAGATGCTGAGCAATATGTCCGAGCTCCAGAGCATGATGCCTGCCAGGCAGGCGGAGGCATTTTCCGATTTTTTGGACACTGATGACGCCGCCGACAGGAAAGAACAGGTCACACTTTTTGATTTCGGGGACGATACCATAAAGGTGGTGGTGGATCAGCGCGAAGTGAAGAGCTCCGTTGCAAGAGAACTGGAAAGAGCAGGCGTGGACATAGTGCTCCGGACCCTGGAAGTCGGGGACTACATACTGAGCGACCGCGTTGCTGCCGAAAGGAAAAGCTGTGAGGACTTTACAGGGTCTCTCATAGAGCACAAACTTTTCGAGCAGATATCAAACCTTGCAAGGACCTATGGGAAACCGGTGCTTATCATTGAGGGAGAGAACCTGTTCAATACAAGGAATCTCAGCCCTAATGCCATCCATGGTGCCCTCTCATCCATTGCACTTGATTTCGGTGTCGCTGTATTCCATACAAGGGATGCACAGGACACGGCCGGCCTGCTAAAACAAATTGCAAAAAGGGAGCAGACCGATGAGAAAAGGGGTGTGTCCCTGCATGGTAAAAAGTCGTCCATGATGCTGCCTGAGCAGCAGGAGTACATAATATCATCGATATCCGATATCGGTCCCAAAGCTGCCAGAAGCCTGCTAATGCATTTCGGTTCCGTAGAGAACGTCATCAAGGCAGACTATGAGGAGCTCCTGAAGGTAAAGAACATTGGGCCAAAGACTGCCGGCAGGATAAGGGAGATCGTTTCCAGTGAATACAAATAAGGAAAAAGAAGGGCTGCCCTCCGGATGTCATCCCTTCCGGATCTACTGGGAGAGTATCAGAGTGTCCTTTTCATTTTCTCTATAAGAGAGATGCCGCGCTCGAGAATGTCCAGCGCATCAGCCATCTTCCGGACATCGGTCTCAGCCTGCATGGAGCGCGCGAGGGATACCATCTTCTGCATCAGCAGATCTTCGAGTTCGCCTGCAGACGATCCATCCAGAGGGACTGGGGTCTTTTTAGAACCTGCTGGCACAGGAGTGGTCTCTTTTGTTTGCTCCTGAGCAGGGGCAGAGTGAGAGATATTATGCGGGACTATGTGCTCTCTCACATGGGTGCCGATCGCCTTGATCGAGGGAGACGCTTCCACAGATGCCTTCTGCAGCAGTCTTGTGCGCGGGTCATCGACCTCCTTGCATACAGGACAGAATACGTCCCCTTTATACCTGAACATAGGTGCCCCGCAACTATCACAGTGCTGTGCAAGCATCGTACCGCCGATCTCCAGCATCCTGGATATCATCTGTATTTTGTCATCGTCCATATCTACCATTGAATTACTCCCGGTTTTACGCAAAATATATACCAATGAAAGTCTTTTTATACAATATAACTATTTAGAAGTAACTTGAGCAACACTTATTTTCATTCTTAGCATCAAGGTGATCCACATGTCAGATTTTGAGCAAGTCATCGCGGAGTGCAAGCAGAAATTGGAATATATAGCCAATGATAACTCCGTTCCTAGAAATATCAGACGTTCTGCAAATGAAGTTCTGGAAACATTGAGCAACGGAAAAGAGCCCTTATTCCTGAGGACCTCATCAAGCATATCCATACTTGAAGACATCAGCAACGACCCGAACATCCCTGTCCACACAAGGACCCTCATCTGGGATGTAGCCAGCCAGCTTGAAACTATCCCTGTTGACGAATAAGGGATAATATTTTCTTTTTCCTTCGGGGCTTCCGGCCACGGCCTGCTTAGGGCTGCCTCAATTCACAGTAGCATTTTCTGCAAAAATGTATATATTAAGCGGGAGATGGGAAATGGGGTTTACATGATCGGCAAGATATCCGACAGGATAAGGGATAATTTTGAGAAGAAGGATGCTGCAAGGGAAAAAAGCCTGGCGGTATCAAGGGATGTTGTGCGCAACTGCAGGACAGCCATGTTCAGCATCCATAAAGGCGATTTTGAAAAAGCTTCCGGGATGCTCGAGGATTCTGCAAAGATGCTTGAAGATATCAGTTCACTTCTTCAGGAACACCCTGATATTTACTATGCAGGGTTTGTGGAACATGCGCAACAGGAGTATGCTGAGGGTGCTGTGCTGCTTGCGCTCGTAAGTGACAGGGAAGATGAAACGTTCATCAGTGGCCCTGATGAGCTGGGGGTCAGCTATGCAGCATATCTTAACGGCCTGGCTGACGTGGTAGGTGAACTCAGGAGACATACCCTTGACCTTATAAGGAATAACAGACCCCTGGAAGGAGAGAAATACCTTGAGATCATGGAAGACATATACGCATGTCTTATGATGTTCGATTTCCCGGACGCCATGACACGCGGGCTCAGGCACAGGACCGACACGGCACGCTCTTTGATCGAGAGGACCCGGGGCGACCTTACAACAGCCATAGGTCAGCAGAGACTGGAGGAGTCCATCCGGGAGTTAAAGCAGTAGTCAGATGAAGTGCTGAAAGTATAAGTCAATATCAATTGACCCTGTTCATTGGATTTATTATCAATTATATGAGGACTATTTATGAGATTCAACCCTGATGAGATTAAGGAATGGGCCGGCAAGGATTTTGATCAGGCATGGACAGAAGGAAAAAAATTCATTAAAAGATCGGGACTTAATGAGCAGTATCCACACATGTCCCTGCGGTACGGCAAGCCGCACCCGATATACGAGACCATCTCAAGGCTGCGTGAAGCGTATATGCGCATGGGTTTTGAGGAAATGATGAATCCCCTCATTGTGGATGAAAGGGAAGTCCACAAGCAGTTCGGCCATGAGGCACTCGCAGTTCTTGACAGGTGCTACTATCTGGCAGGCCTCCCACGCCCTAATGTAGGGATCTCCGATGAGCGCATAGAGGCTATAAGGTCGATCCTGGGAAATGTGGATGATGAAGCCATCGAGACGATCAGGAAGATCTTCCACGCATATAAGAAAGGCGATGTGGAAGGAGACGATCTGGTGCCTGAGATATCGGCTGCCATCAATGTTTCTGATTCACTGATAGTCGAGATGATAGACCAGGTGTTCCCAGAGTTCAAGGAGCTTGTGCCCCAGTCCACAAGGAAGACCCTCAGGAGCCATATGACATCCGGCTGGTTCATAAGCCTTTCATCCCTTGCAGAACGTGCCAACCCGCCTTTCCATTTCTTTTCCATCGACCGCTGCTTCAGGAGAGAGCAGGATGAGGACGCTGCAAGGCTCATGACCTATTATTCCGCATCCTGCGTCATTGCAGACGAGAATGTTACAGTGGACCACGGTAAGGCAGTGGCCCAGGGCCTCCTATCTCAGTTCGGGTTTGAGAAGTTCATGTTCAGGCCCGATGACAAGCGCAGCAAATATTATTCACCGGACACCCAGATAGAAGTGTTTGCATATCACCCCAAGCTTGTAGGTTCAAAGACAAAGTACTCTGACGGCTGGGTGGAGGTTGCTACTTTCGGCATATACTCGCCCACGGCCCTGGCCCAGTACAACATACCCTTCCCGGTCATGAACCTGGGACTTGGCGTGGAAAGGCTTGCAATGATACTCTACAATGCAACCGATGTCAGGGAGCTTGCGTTCCCGCAAATCGCCCAGTACTCAGAATGGACAATGGGAGACGATGAGCTTGCAAGGCTCATATACGTGGAGAACGTGCCTGAGACACAGCAGGGAAAGGAGATAGCAGCCTCGATCACTGCAGTCTGCGAGGCCCACGGCTCCACACCGAGCCCCTGTGAGTTCCCGGCATGGGAGGGGGAGATCGCAGGGAAGCATGTGAAAGTGTCCGTTATAGAGCCTGAGAACGACACAAAGCTCTGTGGGCCTGCAGTGTTCAATGAGGTTGTCGTGTTCAAGAACGATATCCTGGGAGTGCCTGACAACAAGAAATGGAAGGAGGCCCTTGAGAACCACTCTGCAAGGACAGGTATGAGGTTCCTTGATGCCTTTGCTGCGCAGGCCGCCCGGGACATCGAGAATGCCATTGCCAGCGGCGAGAGTGAGGTTGAGACAAGGGTAAGGATCGTCAAAGTACCATCGGAGATCAACATACGTCTTGAGCCGCTTGCGAATTACTACATCACCAGCAAAAACAAGAAGATAGACGTGCGCGGTCCGGTGTTTACAACCGTGAGGGCAACTATTGGATAAGGAATACCTGCGCAGATGGTTCGACCCGCAGTCCAGGGATTTTAAGGAACTGCGGGAGCTGCAACACGAAGCCACCCTTATGATAGACCTGAGGGACGGCTTATGAGCTTCGAACGGTTGCGGGTATGGATTGCTCCTATTTTGGTGATCGCATCATATGCGCGGTAGTTGTACTTGATTACATAACTCTCGAGGTCACAAGGAAGGAGCATGTCATCCAGAGGGTCAGGCTGCCCTACATACCCACTTACCTCACGTTCAGGGAAGGATGTGCCATGGCTTCTGCCTTTGAGAAGCTTGAGAGGAAGCCAGATGTCCTCATTCTGGATTCCTGCGGCATCAACCATCCGAGAAGATCAGGGATGGCCTCCTATTTCGGGGCTGTGATGGATCACCCCACAATAGGAGTTTCCAAAAAGATACTCTGCGGGGAGGGCCTGGTTCCAACGAAGGTTGGCGAGTACCATGAACTTGTGTACGAAGAAGAACAGGTCGGGTGGGTACTTAAGACCAGCAAGAGGAGCAATCCTATCATCGTATCACCCGGACATAAGGTTTCCATGCAGTCCTGTCTTGAGATCGTGGGTCACTGCCTCAAAGGACATATGCTGCCCGAACCCACAAGGCTCGCACACCTGTACGCTGCCGAGCTGAGAGAGGAACTGAAAGCAGGAAAAGGACACCAGACTACTTTTAATGAGAAATACTGATAAAATGAGTGGTCAGGCAGCGGCCAAAACCCGCTGCCTTATATCGGGATTCATTGCGCGTTGTAGAGAGGGATTTCCTCGGCTTCCACCTTTGAGACCTCGCCTATGCGGTTGCTCAGGACCTTGCGCACGCGTGCAATGCATCTGGGATCAAGCTGCAGCCTGAGGGTTGTCATCTCGCGCTCTTCATAATACATCTCCCCGCTCTGCAGCACACGGAAAGTGCTTATCTGGCTCTTGAGCAGCTTGGCGACTATGCCTGTGTTGCCTCCTGTCAGGTCATCCGGGCTTGTACGGGTCAGGAATATGAAATCTCCCGGCTGGAGACCCATTGCTGCAAAGAAATTATGAGGGCTGCGGATCTCAATAGTGAGCAGGCGGTTCTGCTTCAGTTCTGAGATCACGTGTTCGGATATTCCCGTTAGTGCTACGTACTCTGACATGGTATCACCCGTACATCGGGAACTCTTTCCTTGGGGTTACCGGCTGTTCGGTCGTCCTTACATCCTCGGCAAGCCTCTGCATCTCAATCTCGATCTTCTCCGCCTGCTCGATCAGGCTCTCAGTATTGACATTGAGGCCATAAAGGATATTCAGGACATCAATGACAACAGCAGCTGCCCTTGGATCGGGATTCTGGCTCCTTGTCGAACCCAGCAGGCTTATCGCAGGCATGTGCCTTACGAGGCATTCGGACATGATACCCCCGGATATACCTGAGATCGTGCCCATCTGGAACAATTCGACCTTCTCCTTGATCCTTTCAAGCATCTCAGTATTTGTTGCAGCACCAAACACCTTATGTTCCTCGCTCATTGTTGCAATGCCCGCAAGCGAGACTATTTCCTTTACCTTGACGGACTGTGCCCATTCCAGGATGGCCTTGCTTATATCATAAGCCACAACTGGGTTTACGGGGATATCTGAAACGATCATAAGGATGTTGTGCTCCTGGCTTTCATATATCCTCACAGCCATGTTGATGAGACCTTCATAGAGGACAGCAATGGGAGGGAAATGCCTTGAATCAATGGAGCCAATATACTCCATTTTCAGCTCATCGATTATCTGCTGGCTGGCAATGTTCCCGACAAGTCCTATTCCCGGAAAACCCTCTATCAGGACAGGATTGACGGACTTGATGTCATTCGTGATAATTTTCACATTATTATCTTCATAATCAGTCTCGGACAAAAAGATCACCTTTTGTTAACACTAAGTTACTCCCTGATGATGATATATAGTTAACAGTAGATAAGAGCATCGTTTATCCGAAAAAATTAAGTACATTGCGATAAGCGAAGGAACTGTATCTTAAGGATCAGGTGATTGGATGGAAAAGTCAATAACATATTTTGATGACGTGGGGCCGAAGAATACGGAAGAAGTGCTCCGGGCAGCAGCCCTGAGGGCAAAGGAGCTTGGAATAGAATATGTAGTGCTTGCAAGCACTACCGGGGAGACTGCCATTAAAGCCGCTGAGGTATTCACAGGCCAGAAAGTAAAGATAGTCGCCATATCTCACCAGTACGGACTTAAAGAGAGCGGCAAGTGGGAAGTGGATGAGGACAAGCTCAAAAAGCTCACTGAGATGGGAGTTGTTATGACCACCCAGTCCCACATGTTCTCCGGTGTCGAGCGTGCCATCTCCAAGCGTCTGGGAGGCGCCAGCAGGGGAGATGTTATATCAGATACCCTGCGTGCGGTATTTGGCAAGGGATTCAAGGTTGCCATCGAGTGTGCAATGATGGCAGCAGACTCGGGACATATTCCGGTATCCAGAGATACTGAGATCATCGCCGTTGGCGGTACCCGGCAGGGTGCTGATGTGGCCCTTGTGCTCAGGCCTGCGCATTCCTTTGACTTCTTCAGCCTGCAGGTAAGAGAGATAATAGCAATGCCCAGGGCAAAAGAGGATTGAAGATCTTACTTTTCTCTTCTTTTCTTTTTATCCTGCCCTTCCTCTTCACCCATAATCGTATCTTCCGGGAAGTCCTTTTCAGGAGAAGCAGGTTTTGATCTAAGCGAGTTGAAAACAATTGCAGACTTGAGGATGTAAGCGGTTATCAGTACAAATACGGCAAATACCGCAAGGGCAATTGCAAGAGCAGTAAGGGGTTCCATAAAAAGTAGAAAAGAAGTACCATGGGAGGTACTTTACTGTGGCTTCTCGTAGAGCTTGGTCTTTGTCATCAGCCTGCCGCCCTTCTTGGAGTGTGGCTGCCTGAAGACGCTGTCGTTGGCCTTCTCTATTTCCCTTGCCTCGATGGCCAGCTGTGCTGCTGCGCGCATCATCTCATGACCTGCTGCGGCTGTGAGTGTGACCTGCTCGATCTCCTTGAGCATGAAGCATGCAGGGAAGTTGATCTTGGCGACCATGTCGGCCATGTGGAGTGCTGCAAGACCCTTTGCCTTTGCATAGGGGTTGTTGAATCCTGCTCTCTCGATGCATTTATCGGGCTTTGCGACAATGCGTGGGAGCTGGAGGTCCTTGCCGGACTTACCTTCGTCTGCCATTGCAGCTACCTTGTCAAGCTCTTCCTGGATGAGCCTTACGACACCGCAGGTGGAGAGTACTTTCATTGCGTCTGAGTTGAATGATGCCATCTCTACAGGGTCGAGGAACTCTGTCTTTGCGCCGATGAGCGGGTCAACGGTCATTATGATATAACCGAATCCTGCTGCCTCAAGAGCCTCACGGTCTTCTTTCTTGGTCGGGCCGTCGGAAATTATGATACATGGTACGTCCTTGTATATCTCACGGGCTGCGGTTGGGCCTGGTGCGCTTGCGTTGGGGCTGATCATCACATAGAAATCCGCACCCCAGCTCTTGAGTTCTGCAGTTGCAGCTGCCTCATCTTTACCCATTTTGGGGCCTGTACCGAAAACACGCACGGAGATACCTTCTCTTGCTGCGATCTCATCCTGTACCAGATCGATAACCTGGCTCATACCAAGATTACCTAACTTGATAAATCCAATCTTTGCCATGAAAAATCACCGTATTGCAATGGGCAGTGTAGCATATATTACTTTTGGAAAAACAGTGAGTTATTCAAGGGAGCAAAAGGGCATATAAGGGAAAGATTTAAGTTGATGTCCGAAAACCTTAAAAGTAATGTGGCATATTTCACATCAATCTCGGCACTTATATACTGTTTCACAACGGGATTAAAAGCTTAGGTTTGATCGTGTGAGTGATGCTTGCAATTCTCAGGAAAGGGTAAAGTTAGTGGTTTTTGACATGGACAGCACCTTAATTGATGCTGAGACCATTGATGAACTTGCAGCGGTAGCTGGAGTTGGACATAAAGTAGCCATGATCACAGAAATGGCTATGAATGGAAAACTCGAGTATTCGCAGGCCCTTAATGAGAGGGTAAGGCTTCTTAAGGGACTTTCGGTTCAGAAGGCGCAGGAAGCCCTGGACAGGATGCCTTTTATGCCAGGAGCACACGAACTGGTCAGAGTCTTCAAATCCCGGGGTTACAAGACCGCCATGATATCTGGTGGATTCACCCTTGCCACTGAAAGGGTGGGCAATGCACTGGATATGGACCATGTGGTATCCAACGAGCTTATAATTAACAACGGCTGCCTTACAGGAGAGGTCACGGGGCCTCTTACGGGACGGGGAAACAAGGAACTTGTCCTGGAAGACATTTCCCGTGAATATGGGATAGAACCTGAAGAGTGCATTGTGATAGGCGACGGGGCAAATGACATCTGTATCTTTAAAAGAGCCAGGTATGCCATTGCATTCAATGCCAAGCCCATACTGCATCAATATGCAGATGTTGTAATTACTAAGAAGAACCTCGAGGCAGTAATTCCAGTGATAGAAGCGCTGGATGTGTAAAGCCAGAATCGTGCATTAGGAATGCATGAAATGCCAGCTTTTTTGCTGGATAGGGAGGATTAACAAGATATGTTCAAGGAACTGAACGACAAGAAGACTGAACTTAAGAAGCAGTCAGAGGATTACAAGGTAAAGAGGAACGAACTCAACGCAGAAGCAAGCACATTGGCTGCAAAGCGTAATGAGCTGAACAAAAAGACCAAGGACCTTATCAACGAGGCACAGGAATTCAAGAAGCTTCGTGACGAGAACAACGAGAAGGTCAAGGAATACAAGGTCATCCGCGACGAGGTCAATGCAAAGGCCAACGATATCTTTGCAAAGATTGACCAGATACGCAATGAGAATAATCTGGGCGGTCCTTCCATCAAGGACATACGCAAGGAGATCGACAGGCTCGAGTTCGCCCAGCAGACCGAGGTTCTCACAACAAGCAAAGAGAGAGAGCTTGTTAACAAGATCACGGAGCTCCAGAAGCAGTACGTTGCTAAGAAGGGACAGCTTGAAAGCAACCAGGAACTCAAGCAACTGCTGACAGAGGCCCAGGAGATCAGGGACCAGGCTTCAGAGCATCACAAGGTACTTTCCGAATATGCCCAGAAAGCACAGGAGTACCATGACAAGATGATAACCACCTTCAAAGAGGCTGACAAGATCCGTGCAGAATCAGATGCCGCCCACAAGGAATTTGTAAAGTTCCAGGAAAGCGCAGATGAGCAGCACAAGCTTTTCATCGCAGCCCAGAAAGAGATACGTGACATCGACAAGGAACTCCGTAAGATGAAGAAGGGCGATGTCGACGGGAAGAAAGAGGCTGCAAAGGCAGATGCCCGCAAGGATGCCGAGGATATTTTCGACAAGTTCAAGTCCGGTGGCAAGCTTACGACCGAGAACCTCATGGCTCTCCAGAGATCAGGGCTTCTCAAGTAAGTTCAGCGTATCATGCGCACATGCAGGGTGATGACATCACCCTGGACATTACTTTCCTTTTTCATGTGGCCCTTACTGAACCCTTACTCAGCAAAGGGACGTTATCCTTCTTTCCTCTTCCAGATGAAACTCACGATAAGTATCATTAGCAAGCTTTCCCATACTCCTAATGCGGGTGCCTGTTTATTGATATTGACTCCCTCCTGAAAAGCGGAAAGCTCGATTATTTCAGTGCTTTGTTTCGGCATGGTGCTTTCTTCAATAACCCCGTCCCCAATATGATATATGTAGACTGGGAAATTTATGTACTCTACAATCTTTGTCTCATTGGCGAGAATGAAGACAACCGGAACATCAGTGATACCATTTTGGATTGCATATTTATCCACTATGTCGTATATCCCCCTAGTATCCTTTTCAGTATATGTTTCCCCATTTCTCCCATCATCATACAACTCGATCAAAAAATAATATCTTTCTGGATCAGAACCATATCTGATAACGGGTCCGGAAGGGTAGAAAGATATTTCCTGCCAAGAATCATCCCTGATTGTCCTCAGTTTATTTTCGTATACTGGTGCCGGGTTTTCTTTGTTGATGGGAGGAAACTCCCCGTAGGTCTTCAGGACAGCAGGATCGTATATCGGACTGCCCGGGTTCGTCAGGTTTTCAATTCCATAATTCGATAATTCCATAATTCGGCACATCTTCATCTGGCCTTCCTCCCACATCCTCCTTACCTCTTCGTTATTTCCCCAACCTGTAAAAGATATATTATTAAACTCATAACCCGGGATGCCGATAGGAGTTACATCTTCTCCAATTAAGTCATTTACTCTAACGCTATCGTTAGAATAACTTGCATTTTCAGCGGCAAATCCAATACAAGAAAACGGTATTAAAAATAGAGCCAATGCGTATATGGTCCTTTTAGAATAATTAGTCATAAAAATCCTATTTATTGTCTTTTTTGCTGTTTCATATTTCCTCGCAAGGATAGAGTCAAATTAATATCATATAAACTTAGTCATATATCTTACATACTAAAAGGATTTTTGATAAAACAAGTATGTGATTTTTAGCTAAGACAAAAAACATGGCTTAAAATATAATTAGGAGATAAAATCAATTGGGCCCATATATGGACCCAAAATCAATAATTTAGCAATATCTGTTCACTAATCCATTGGGAACCCAAAATTGCATGTCTAAAAGCCCATGTAGGATGTTATCATTATTAGGACCATCAAGCGCACTGCGACTATCATCTGCACCATATGCTGCACCTATATCATAAATGTTCCACCCTAAGCCATCAGTATATACTCTTGGATTTGAAATTGAATTCCCCGTTGCATCTACATGAATCCACCCACTTCCATCCCAAAACTCATTGATCTGATGACCGGAACTTATTTCTCCGATTGTAAAGAGCATAGCAATTCTTCTTGTTGGAATTCCCAATGCTCTTGAGTATGATCCATATAATACTGCAAATTCGTCACATATTCCATTAAAATTGTCATTAATAACCCATATATCTGCTCCAGTATACAGAGGTGATAAAGCATTTTCATTATAAGTCATATTAGAGTTTACTGTCGCAAGTATGGCAGCCGCGGTTTGGTAAGGGATACTGGTATCATCACCTGCAATTGCAGCCCTTCTTGCTACATCGTACAGATTCTGGTGATTTAGATCATCCATCTCTAAGCTTCTCCCCCCATCAGGATCAACCAGATATCCAGCATTATTATTGTACATTTCAATCATAGGGGTACTAATTGTAGGAGCACTGGTTAAGTAATATAAAGAATCTACTTGGACATAAGCTAGAATACGGATTGGTTTAGCACCAACTGTAGGGAAATCTGTTGGATTTACATAAAATGGCAATGAGATAACAATATCTCCGCCAGGGGCAAGATTACTATATGAAGTTGCCCATCCTAGCATTTCGTCTTCTGAACGAAGTACAACGACTCCGTTTGCGGTGGTGGTACCATAATTGTGGAGTGTGATCTGATTTCCAACTATTGTATTTTGTACCCATCTCCAGTCACAAGAAGCACCCGTAACGACGACATTTGGTACTAATGCTCTTGTAGAAACCATACTTCTCTGGTTATCTGAATTTTCAAAGTAAAGGGAGTCATACTCAGAAGAAAATTCTATCTTGATTGTGTTTTTATCTATGCTCACAGTTTCATATGTTTCATGTTTTCGTTCTAAAGCGTCGTCAATTAAAACTGAAGATATTTCGGCTCTGTAGAAATCCTCATTTTGACAACAAAAATAATCTTGACATACCTGTCAAGGTTATGCACTAATAGTTTGAATTTAACTTCCTTTAGTTG
>JASKKT010000086.1 GCA_030154025.1 Methanolobus sp. | reverse complement strand
AATACCATGCATAGCGATTTTCCAATGTAAATCCCATGTTTAGACATAAGAAATAACACTATCTAGGCATTTAGTATCTTAACCGATGACAAATGGATATTCATATTTTACCTCTTTCGATTTACTCCAGAGGCAAGATTGCGCAAACCTTAAACGTCATCAAAGCTAACATTATCATGCCTCCGGGCAATGCCGGGATTCAAGCCGACTTTGGAAATTCAGTATGAATCCCGGCCCACATTGTTACAATGTGTTAAGAAATAATCTTACGTAGTTATATTAAAGATTTATGGCGTTTCATCGAACTGAAGAATAAACTATAACATCATTTTATTGAAAAGTAACACCGTTACTTGACATGTAATTAGCAACATGACCTGTAGAAGCTGTTTTTACATCTGGGCATCATATCCATTTGAAATTACTGCAAAGTATCTGGATTCGTCTGAAATTTCAGTTGGAAGATATGGCCATAATCTATAAATATAACCTGTATTACCCCCCAACGTAAGCAAACTCAAGAGCTTAAAGAACACTATCACTGCGTCTTGGCATCCTTGCGTTTACCATACCACTGAAAACAGAAGAAAGTATTTTTCATTCACCAATAGGCAGGTTTTCTGTATAACCTCTTTCTCTGTCAATACACCCACGCATCCACAACCACATGCCAGACCCCCGGCGAGTATTTCTTGACCTTCCGGCAGTCCCTTATCTCAACCTGCCTGCCCTCGCGCAGCGCCGCTTCCCTTATCCTTGAAACGGGCCTCTCGAAGATGAGTTTCTCAGGCGTAGTCTCATGGTAATGCAACATGCCGCCGGTGTTTTTGATCGCCCTGATGCCGTACTCCAGATACTCGTGGGTTGTACCCACATATCCCATGAGCACTCTATCAGCGATCCCCTGTGGTGTGAGCACGGCGCAGTCCCCGTTCATCGCTTCAACGATATGCCCGACTTTGTTGAGCCGGATGTTCTCCTGGAGATATACGAAAGACTCCGGGTTTATCTCTATGGCGTATATCTTCGCGGGTTTTGCATGGACTGCCATAGGTATGGTAAAATAGCCTATCCCTGCGAACATGTCCACGATGAGCTCTCCGGAGCCCACGGTGCTCATCAGTTTCTTCTCGTAGAGGTTACCCTTTGAGAACATAACCTTTGTAGCATCGAGCCTGAAAAGGCAGCCATTCTCTTTATGCATAGTCTCGGTGGATGTACCCAGCAGTATCTCCCTTTGCGGCTGCCTGAACTGTCCCTCTATCCCCCGGTCCTGTATTACCGTGTGGCACTGGGGATATATCTCAAGCAGTTTTCGGGCTATATCCCTCCTGTACTCCCCGATGCGCTCATCTATGCTGACTATGACTATCTTTCCCAGGACATGCCAGCCGGAAGGAACAAGGGCAAGGTCCTTTTCCGGGATGGTATCTTGAAGGAGGTCTCTAAGGGAATACTGCCTGATGTAGTACTCGGGATCTGGCTGCTCAATTGTTTCCATGCCGGCAACCCCGCCGGTCACAGGTATCTCGAGGAATCCTTTTCCAAGAGTGCTGCTGGCCTTTATCTTCCTGTAATGGTCCAGCATGTCCTTGCTCAGGAGTTCTTCTCTCACTGCTTCTACTTTCGAGACTGGGACAATGACAGCTTTCCTGTGATTCATATCTTACCTGTGCAACAGGGATTCCCGCTCAAATACTTTACGATGCTTCGTGCGTTTATTCGTTCATCAGCGAACATTTATATAGATTGTTTATTAATTAGGTACTACATGAATAATGGAGACGGTACTGCTATTTTTTCCACAGAAGCTGGTTTCATTGCATTGAACGGTTCTGTCAAAATAAAGATCCTGGATTTCTTAAAAACGGGCTCCAGGTCTTTCGATGAGATTGTCGCCCATACGGGGAAGGCAAAAGCAACCATATCCGTCCATCTCAAAGACTTGAAATCGTGCAATCTTCTCGAGGAGCAGATAGACCCCGATGACCGGCGCAAGAAGATCTATTCATTGAAATGCCATTACCTGGCGTGTTCCCAGGAACCCGGTGTCAGGTATTACAGCGACATGCTGGATATCATCGCCTCCCGTGACATTGAAAGGTACGGCAGCCTCAAATGCGTTTTCTATGCCGTACAGTACGGCTTTCTCGCCCATGGCATCAACTGCAATCCCATAATGCGGGACATTGGCAGGGATGTGGGCAGGAGCCTTTCCAATAACCTCATGTTCACTCATCCTGATGACCTGTTCGAGGAAATGATGCTGTTCTGGGAAAAGAACAACATTGGAAGATTTGCAGTTGTTGAGAAAGAACCTCTTAAGATTGCTGTCTATGACTTTTTCGATTGCAGGTCACTACCCATAAAAGCCAAGGTCCTCTGCTCTTTTGTACAGGGTGTCTTTGAAGGGGTTTTCAGTGACAAGTTCGAGGCGGAATGCACCATGGAAGTTGTCTCTGACTGTACCCAGGGCTGTGAAGCATGCTTTTTTGTCAGGCGCTGAATCAGGCTGCCCTGATCACACCCAGTTCCCCTTTTACATGCCTGCCAATAGCTGCAACAATGCCGGGGCCGTCTGTCCCCTGGCGGCATGTTATAAGATGCTCCATTAAGCCAAGGCGCTCGATACCAAATATGTCTCTTGCGTGACCCGTCTTCTTGATGGCTGCCTTGAGCTCTGACCTTGTTACGGAATTGGCTGTCACGTGGTCGTAGCCTGACTTCTTCCATCCCCAGAGAGTATCAAGCTGCCTCTTGGACAGGCGGCCCGTGGACTTCTGCGGGTCCTCTATTTCGATCTCCATGGGCAGATAGTTTATGATCCCAAAGCGGGAAGCTACCTGTTTCGTGTCTCCTGTACCCAGTGATGCAAGGCTGGCCTGCATGACAGCAACAGGGACTCCTACATCAATAACGATGCGATCGCTCTCAATGGAACTTACAAAACCCTTACGAAGATCGCCTTTGTTCAATTCCTTTAAGGGAGAGCCATATTTGTCTGCAAGAAAGTTGGCGGCGAACTCCTCGTCCTCCCCGCTTATCTCCAGTGTGAGCCAGCCATCCTCGGATGCCTGGAAAGTGAATTCCGCATCAAGTTCCTTGAGGTCGTTATCCAGCAGGATTTGCGCAGCATGGATGGCACGTTCCCTGGTGCCATATATCTTTATCAATAGTCGGGTCTTTATCATCATTACCCGGATTCCACTTTCTGCTTCATAACAGTATCGAATATATCCTGTATCCGGGACAGCCTGTCCAGTGATGCATCGTCAAGTTCATCCTGATGCTGCTCGATACTATTGATAAGAAGCTGGATGTCCCTGCTGAAAGGACCGATCTTCCTCCTAACGGAATCAGGGTCTGCACCGTTGTACTTCGTCTCTTCGAACACAGAACTTATGTTATCGTGCAGTCTTGATATCCTGTCCTCAAGGGAGCCGGGATTGAAAGCAGGCGCAGATTTCTGCTCTTCCATCTCCTCCTCAAGGCTTTCAGCCATTTCTCCTTCAAGGGCTATTATAAGGTCCTTCAGCGCATCCACCACCTTATACCCATGTTCCGTCAGCTCCACATATTTAACCCGTCCCTCAATGGAGAATCTTACCAGATCGTGCTCCTCCATCTTTGAGAGTATCTTGGTGGTATGGGCAAATGTCGAATTGATCTCCTTTGTTATTACCGACGCATAGGTCTTCTGGAAAGACCAGATAGCAAGAAGTGCAAGTACGGGTTTCTCCTGTAAAAAAAGTTGTTCTGCATATTCCTTTGTCATCAATATCCCCTGCAAGCCCAAGATAGGGGCCTATGAATATAATGCCTATTATTAGCTCATATATTATATATTAATGTATATATCATTACTGGGAAAATAGTATATATGCTTATCGGAGTGAGAATAATACATCCTCTATCTCGCTGATGTCCGCATCTGTCTTAAACGAGGTCCCGCTGAAATGTGTCCGGGACGCAGCGAATCCCCTGTCTCTCAAGGCGGTAAGAAAGCCTTCGATCTCCGAAGGTGAGACACCTATCCTTTTACAGATGACGTGCTGGTCGTAGAACATCGGGACATCAAGTTCGTCCCTGCATAGCTCTATCAGCTTCCTTGCCTGCTCCTTTGTGCCTAGGTTACGGTCCTCTATCTCATCCAGGACCCTGTTACAGAACTCCGGCTGGTGCAGGCTGCCAAGCCAGAGAGGCCCTGCAAGGATCCTTTCCGAAGAACAGCGCGGGCACTCCTTCGGAATGAACGAGGCTATCCCGGCAAAGGCCTGCCTCGAACCGCAGGACGGGCAATGGGCAATGTATCCCAGCTGCTCCAGCATGCTGTCAGTTCTCTTTGCTCCCTTGTCTATCTTAAGATAGGTACGCACATAGTGGCGTGTTGCATGTGACAGTAGAGGGTTCATGGCCCTGTCATTGACAGAGAGCTCCCTGGCTATCTTTCCCAGCAGGATGCGTACTCCCATCTCGCTATGATATTCGTTATTGAAGGGAACCGCAGAGTACTTACGGATGCCGGAGTGCAGGTGTGCGCCACACAAAGGGGCGGTATCCGTGGCAGTGACCTCGAGCAGGTGTACTACAGAACGTGCTGCAGCAGCCAGGAAGGGTGCAGGTGTCCCGAACGGGTCAATGTCCACAATGTTGTACCTGTTCTCATGCAGGAGCACATTTGCATTCCCGCGGGTTGCCTCGGCTCTCTGTTCAAGGCCAAGGTGTCCTATGTTCTGCCTTATAAGCTGGTAAGCGTCCTCACTCCAGTCGTTCAGGGTCGCATGGATGCCAGTCTCGTTTGCGATTCTCAGTCCGCGTATACCTGAGGCTGAAAGTGCATCGACGTAAGTTATATCGGAAAGCGCCATATTGCGGCGTGCAGACAGCTCCTTCACGAAAGCAGCCGTAGCAGCCACGGAAATGTCCCGGTTGAGTTCCATGGCAGGATTGTAAAAAACAGGAGCCTGGGAGGGTGGAAAAGAGACCCCTTCCACATGGACTGGAACGAGTACTTCAGTTTCACCTTCTCTGACAGCTCTTATATTCATCCGGTACCCAGAAGATACTTTGTTATATAACGTTAATGGTTCCCTTCATGCGTTCTTCAAAGCCCTGGATCTTATATGTGTAGGT
>JASKKT010000034.1 GCA_030154025.1 Methanolobus sp. | reverse complement strand
TTCTGCTACTGTGGATCTGCTCAGCAAATCCATAAAGATGGAATATACTGAAGGTGATGAGGACTTTTCATGGCCAGAACTGTATATCACAGAAAGTGAGAATGAGACTCAGTCATTATACAACGTATCCCAGCATTACATGAAGCTTCTAACCATGGACGGCTCGGTGATATTCAATATCCAGTCACCCGGACAATCCGATCCTGTGGACTATTCGGAATCAACACTCACGTTACTTTATGACGGAATGCCGGGAAGTATCACTTACCTGCATGTGAGCAGGAATGATCTTACAGTTACACTCAGTTGAATGACGCTGGGAATCATCCTTGAGATTTAGTAATTACCTTTTTATATAATAAATTGAATATTTATATGGAGTATTATGGATAATAAAGGTCAGATGCATATAGACTACCTGATAGGGATCGCAATATTCCTGATCAGTATTATCTTTGTGTTCAATTATACATCCGGACTATTCACTCCATTCCAGTCAAACTCAGATGAGGTAACTCTGATAGCCGACAGGGTGTCGACAAATATAATCGAGCAGAATATGAGTACAGGTATACCCGGAGCAACCAACTTGCTCAACGGCACCAAAGTTGATGACTTTTTTAACTGCACTGATAACAATTACCAAAATACTGTTGACCTGCTGGGGATGAATGGAACTTATCTGAGGTATGATATTAATGTCACACTTGAGAATACCACGGGAATAATCAGATCTGCAGGAAAAACACTACCATCCCACGGGAACATAGGACAGACCATAAGAGTGGTACTGCTTAGGGATGAAAATACGGGGAATACCTCCCAGGCAATCCTGGCTGTAAGAGTGTGGTGAACATGGGAACAGAAAAAAGTTATTCTTTCTTTAAGTCAAGTCCTTCTGCTCAGATATACACACTTGAGGCTTTAATGGCACTGTTACTGATAATAGGCGTGATCATTTTTACAGTGCAGGCCACATCACTTACACCACTTACTTCCTCAACGGCAAATGCACACATAGAAGCTCAGTTGCAGATACTGGGTCAGGACATGTTGAACTCACTGGATTATGCCGAATACGGACAGGATTCGCTTCTTAAGAAGGATGTACTGAGCTGGAACGGAACTTACTACACATGGGATTCACTGAATTATCGTGCAAAAAATGGTAATGTACTTATAAGCAGTTCAACTGCAGAAATGTTAGAAGCTATTGCTGTGAAAAAAGGAATAGCGCATAACGTTGAGTTTTCATGGATAGAAGGAAATGGTAGGGTAAAGACCATGCCATAT
Source organism: Methanolobus sp. (assembly GCA_030154025.1). Taxonomy (GTDB): domain Archaea; phylum Halobacteriota; class Methanosarcinia; order Methanosarcinales; family Methanosarcinaceae; genus Methanolobus. Next base: position 21,824 of record JASKKT010000034.1, on the reverse strand, counting down.
ATCTATAACGGAGAGCCTTCTGATAATGCCGTGATAATCACTAAAAGAGTGCTTTTATCAGATTCTGATTTTCCAAGTGCCATAATACAGGATTCAGACACAGCCACAGATTTTTATAATGTTATTGATGTGAAGCTAACCCTGTGGCGCATGTAATAGTAAAAATGGTAAGTGATTGACATGAAAAAATGGAACGACTCTGCACAGATGATATTGATTGCAGCCTTTGCCATCGGGATAGGCATAGTCGTCCTGACGGTCATGCTTAATAACATAATCTATGCGGGCAATATTGCGTCGGAGGCAAATATCGAGACTAATGTATTTGATTTTACCAATACGATAAAAGTCACCATCCTGGCCTATGAAAAAGCCTATACGGGGAATTCAATTGACAGTGCATACATGTCGAATTACACAAGGAAAATGTCAGAAAGCCATGCCATCTCAGGATTCATATTCACCCTGAGCAATGACGCCCTGAAGGAGCCATATTTCACGGAGAACGGCCTGGCCAGTGGGAACTCTAACTGGACCGTCGCTGAGAGAGTGAATAAAACAGACATCTTCGAAATAATGGTAAATACTTCCGTACTCGGGAACGAAACAAACCATTTCATGGTGGAAGCAGTCGATCAGTCCGGCAAACTGTGGTCGCTCACAGCATACAATTCGGGCAGTGCATGCCTTGTAAATGTTACTGATAGCAATGATACTATCATATACAGTTCTTCCTATGGAATTGGGAGTACACTCCATTTGAATCTTACCAACACCACATCCTCCTTCCACTTTAACAGCCTCACAGCAGGCAAACAGTACAAGGTCAATATTGTGAACGGTAACCAGACAGCAGGAACACTGACACTATCCGGGGATCTCATAAACGGGAAGCCATTCGAGATTAAGAGATACCACGTGATCAACACAACGATGTCGCTTAACAAGAACGGGCATCTGGAAATGAATGTGACAATACCTGTCACATTACCGCGGGGGCAGCTATGAAGAAGAGATCTCCCAGCCGGGAACTGGTCCAAGATGAGAGAGCAGTGTCCCTTTCAGTGGGATTCATGCTCACGCTTACCATAACAGTTGTAACCACCATGATCCTTCTAAGTTCTTTCTACGGTATGATGGACAGGGCAGAACATATCGTAATGCGTGACGAGTTCGAGATCCATGGCAATGACATCTCATTACAGATCTCGAATATCGATACCGCGGTCCAGATAACTAATAATGCCGGAGGGAAAGTGGAGAGCATTACATATAAGCTGACACTGCCGGATACGATAGCTAACAAGCAGTATTCGGTGGAGTTCCCTGACAATTCGACTGAAATCATATTTGAGTCCGAGGGAAGGGATGAGACAAGGGTCAAAGTATCCTATACGACCCGCGCTATCAACATCACACCCACAAAACTGTACAGCGGTTCAAATGAGTTTTTGCTGCATTATAATGCCACTTCGAACATGCTGGAGATATATTGAAAATAATACAAATGGATGAGCATCATGGTAAATACTTTTACAAGATCCGAGGATGCAGTTTCAGAGATGGTTGACTTCAGTATCATCCTGAGCATAATGCTCCTAGCCATGGGGATAATAGTTGTTGCAGGCGCACCTATGCTGGAAAACATACAGAAGGCACAGCATACGGAGAATATAAGGCAGGGATTCGAAGTGCTTGCCCTTAACTTGAATAAAGTCGTACAAGGAAGCGCACCATCTCAGTCAGTGGAGATGAAGATGTATGGAGGGTCCCTGTCAGTTACAGGTGACAATTATATTAGTGTTGATCTACGAGTGTGGAATTCTTCGTCAAACGCTCCTGAAGTGCAGTCTGCTGTCGGCACCAGAGTAAAAAATGTCGAGAATCAGTTCCATGAGACATATATCGCCTACGAGAACACAGGTGTATGGGTAAAATATGACAAAGGAAATGCATTGATGGTTTCTGAACCACGTTTTACCTACGCGAACAATGTACTGGTCATACCTGTTGCCAACATTGGAGGTGGCACATCATTATCAGGCTCCGGGCTTGTCAGGGTCACTGCAGACGGCCATGGAAAGAAGGTATACCGTTATGAAAATGTGTCGCAGGTAAATATCTCATTGACAAGTGACTATTTTCAAGCGTGGGCCAGATATCTCAATGAGAGCCTGCAAATGCCAATAGTTATGGTAGACGGAACTAATAAAACTATAAATGCCAGTAAAGAATATCCTGCTAATATTGATGTATATATTGCCATTTCACCCATGACAGTTACAATAAACTAAGTATGGATGAAGAGGGTGGGAACTTTGGAAAACATGATGAAAAATGAGAGAGCAGTCTCATCCGTTATCGGAATCTCAATAATACTTACAATTACCCTGTTGTCGATCGGTCTTATGCTTCTTTACACTGCACCATTGCTGAGCAACACGCAGGACATGGCTAAAGCCCAAAAGGTCGAACAGGCCTTTACTGTTTTTGACTCAAGGACAAGTAAATCTTCACTTGGCGAATCTCCGCTTCAGGTAACTTCGGTTTCCCTGATGGGAGAGAATGTTGCAGTGCACGGCAATGATGATGCTTACAACGAGAGCGGTATACAGATCATATTTTTGTCCTTAAATTCAACCTGGTACAATAGTTTCTACCAGCAAAGTGGAACGTGGGGTGCATGGAAGAACTATGAGAATGAGGCAGATTTTGCAGGGTTCAATGCTTCCATGGGAAAAGTGAGATATTATTCCGGCGACAGGGTCATAGCTTATGAAGGCGGAGGCGTCTGGTCCAGATATCCATCAGGAGGAACTGTCATGATATCGCCTCCGGAGTTCCACTACAATGGTGAAACACTCACCCTGCCGATTATGAAGGTGATCGGAGATGATTCCATAGGAGGAAACGCAAATGTGAATTTCAATGTAAGATCCTCCAATACACCTGTTGTCCTCTACCCCAATACCAGCATGAATACCAATTTCACAAACCCTCTCAACTGCAATAAGATCCTCATATACATCAACAGCGAATTTTATGACGGATGGGCGGAATACGCAGAAACCCTTACTTCCACCACTGCAATCCTGGATCACAATAACAAGACAGCCATTATCGAAATGGATACAAGGCCTGAAATGGGAACTTTCTATTTGACCGATCCATCGTTCAAAATTGCTGCTCTGAACCACACCAATACCACACCATTCAGCGACTTTTCCTTTTATTTTTATGTTGATGGCAGTGCCGATTTTTTCAAGTCCTCGGGAATGACTTTAACGGCTACATCCGGAACAAAGACCCTTGTATACAGCTTCTACAAGAATAATCCCGGTGGTAATGTAGTGCTGGCCGCAGCCCCGTCCTTTACTTCTTATGCGCTTGAATATGAGGACACTTCGGCAGGTATTAAGGAAACATGGACAAGTGATTCAAACAGTTATTTTACCGTTTATTCATTCAAAAATAAAGGTATAATGAATGCAAATTCTACAGTCAATCTTCTAAGCAGTTCATACCTGATGAAGTACGACAGCACCTCTCAAGCTCGCTCTTGGGGGCCTGTGAATTCCACATCAACAACACCAGACTTATATATTGTAAAAGATAACGCGAACAGTACCCAGTCACTGAACAACATCACCCAACACTATATGCGGCTTTTGGCACAGGACGATACAATCGAGTGTATGTGGGAACAAAAAGATAACGAAAAGATAGAGGTTGATAGGTCCACATGTACGTTAGCCTATGACAGTGGGGGCGCCATTCTCACATACCTGCATATCACGAGCAACGAGCTTAACGTGACATTCGGGTGAATAAGCAATTAAGGGTTTCACAGAAACCCTTAAATCAATCCCGCCCATTGAGCCGTGCAAAATAAGGTGAATCATATGAAGAAAGCGATCATCGAAACCGAGAAAGGCAATATCGTACTGGAACTGTTCGAGAAGGATGCCCCCAAGACCGTGGAGAACTTCGAGAAGCTCATAAAGAAAGGATACTACGACGGGCTCACTTTCCACAGGGTCATCCCGAACTTCGTCATCCAGGGCGGGTGCCCCAAGGGAGACGGCACCGGCGGACCGGGCTACAGCATCAAGTGCGAAACCAAGGGCAACCCGCGCAAGCACGGTAAGGGCGCGCTCTCAATGGCCCACGCAGGCAAGGATACAGGCGGCAGCCAGTTCTTCATCACACACTCACCACAGCCCCACCTTGACGGCGTCCACACGGTCTTCGGGCAGGTCATCGAAGGCATGGATGTCGTGAACAAGATCAAGGCCAAGGACAAGATGAAGAAAGTCACGGTAGTTGAAGAGTAACTCTTTTTGAAGCAGCTGTGATGCTGCTTTTTTCTATGTTTTTAGGCATAATTTTCTGATTCCAGTATCATGCAACCTTATGTGGATTCATCCATCAGTCCGTACTCCTTAACTTAACAGAACCTCACATTAGAAAACTACTTATAGTAAAATGAGCAAAAGAGTGTTATGTACAGCCATACATAACGTAAGAAATTAACTTTGTCGTTATTCAGGCCGTTGAAAAGAAGGTAACAATCATGGCACTAAGCAAAAAACTGATCCTGGCTATTGCAGCCATCTTAACGGTCGGACTATTTGTGAGCGGATGTACAGACACCGACACAGGTACAGGGCCGACGCAGAATACAACAATAACAGTATCTGCGGCTGCAAGTCTTACTGAGGCTTTCACAGCGATGGAGAAGGAATTCGAAACAGAGAATCCGGGTACAGACGTCGTGTTCAACTTCGCGGCATCGGGTACCCTCAGGTCACAGATCGAGGGCGGAGCTCCCATAGATGTGTTTGCCTCGGCTGCCCAGGACCAGATGGACATACTTGCCTCAAAGAGCTTGATCCGTAACGATACAAGAGAGGATTTCGTGGAGAACTCCATCGTGCTGATAGTTCCCAGTGGCAACGGGCTTGGGATTACCGGGGTGGAAGACCTTACGAGATCCGATGTAAAGAACATAGCTATCGGAAATCCCGAGACAGTTCCCGCAGGCAAGTATGCAAGGGAATCCCTGACCAGCGCCGGGATATGGGACAGCGTTTCAGGCAAGATGCTCATGGGAGAGAACGTCAAGCAGGTGCTTGTCTACGTGGAAAGGGGGGAAGTCGATGCTGGATTTGTATTCAGTACCGACGCATCATCTGCACAGGAGGGTAGAGTCGAAGTGGTAACTCCCGTGCCTGTGAGCACACCCGTCACATACCCAATAGCTGTTGTCGCGTCCACCCGGCATCTCAAAGAATCACAGAAATTCGTGGATTTCGTCACGGGAGAGACTGGCAGAACCATACTGGAACAATATGGGTTCAACATTCCACAGAGCGAATGAGAGGCATGCCTGACCGGACAGTTATGTTCCGGAACAAAAGTAAATCTATATTAGGAGCATATGGGTGCAGGAAATATATATTATTCTGGAATCTAAGCCAATGATAGAACAAATCTGGTTCCCCCTTGCAATTACACTTAAAATTGCAGTAATATCCACGCTTGCAGTGGCGCTGGCAGGCGTGATCATATCATATGTACTTGCAAGGCGTGATTTCAGGGGAAAGTGGCTCGCAGACATCCTTGTTACTTTACCCCTTGTGCTTCCACCCACAGTGACAGGTTACCTGCTGGTGGTGCTCCTGGGCAGGAACGGCTTTCTTGGCAGCATACTGTACAACATAACAGGATGGGGCATACTATTCACCTGGCAGGCCGCTGCCATTGCAGCTTTCATAGTGTCTATCCCGCTGATGGTCAAGACCACCACGGCAGCGATCGAGGCCGTGGACAGGGATTTCGAATATGCCGCATTCACCCTGGGAAGGAAGGAGCTTGACACTGCACTCTTCATTACGTTCCCGCTTGCCAGAAAGGGCATACTTGCAGGCATCGTCCTGAGCTTTGCAAGGGCCGTGGGCGAATTCGGTGCAACGCTCATGGTCGCCGGCAATATCCCGGGAAGGACAAACACAATGTCGATCTCCATATACAGCGCATTCCAGGCAGGCAACAGCGAGCTTGCCAACATGCTGGTCATCATACTCGTGGCAATATCTTTCCTTTCCATGGCCCTGACTGCAAAACTTGTCAACAGCTGGAGGATATGAGGAGGAAGTATGGGCATCAGGGTGGATTTCAGGAAACGGTACTACAGGAAGAAGAGCGATAAGAAGAGAGGCATAGAGCCGGCTTTCCTGCTTGATGCCAAGTTCGAGGCCGGCAACGAGCTGGTGGTACTTTTCGGACGCTCCGGTTCCGGGAAGACCACGACCCTCCAGTGCATATCAGGGCTGCTGGAACCAAATGGCGGCAAGATAATAGTCAATGACAGGACATATTTCGACTGCCATAAGCAGATCAACCTTCCGGTCCAGGAACGCAGTCTAGGGTACGTTTTCCAGAACTATGCCCTTTTCCCCCACATGGATGTCAAAAAGAACATAGCTTACGGCCTGAAAGGATGGGGCGAGGAGGAAAAGGACAGAAGGGTCCGGGAGATGCTGCACCTGCTCCACATAGAGGGCCTTGAGGACAATTACCCCTTGCAACTATCGGGGGGACAGAAACAAAGGGTTGCGCTGGCCCGCGCACTGGCCCCGAAACCTGACATCCTGCTGCTGGACGAACCCTTCTCGGCGCTGGACATGATCGTCCGCATGAAACTCCGGGAAAGGATCAAGCAGATACAGAGAGAGCTCGGGATACCGGTGCTCTTTATAACGCACAACCATGTGGAAGCTTTCACAATAGCTGACAAGGTTGTGGTTTTCCACGAAGGGCACGTGCAGCAGACAGGCACGCCCGAGGAAGTGTTCTACCATCCCAACAACAGGCATGTTGCCGAGCTTGTGGGCATGTCCAACATCTTCGAGGATGCCGTAGTTGTGGAAGCGGACGACGGGTCCGGCACTGTCCTTCTGAAGAGCGGGGAAATGCTGATAAGAGCCAGCAATGCCGGACTGAGAACAGGAGACAGAACGTCCTGGGGCATCCGGCCTGAGAACATCCGTATTCTCCATAAGGATATGGAAGGCACTATACAGGAGAGCAATATTTTCAGCGCATCTGTGAGGAGCACGGTCAATAAGGGATCGAGCAGACTGATGGCTCTTGAAGTGACTGAGTATCAGGGCCTGCTTCTTGCGGAAGTGCCAAACCAGCTTCTGGAGAACAGGGACCTCAAAACCGGAGATGTCTGCACCATCCGCATTGACATTAACAGGATAGTTCTCTTTTAAACACAGGATCACCCGCCTTCTCAAAGATCAGGGATTAACAGGAACTGGCAGGAAGGGATATTCCAACAGGCTTTTAATACAGGATTTCCTCTTTTCATAAAGAGAATGAGATTCATAGAGAAGATATTCGGGAAAAAGCAAAGCAATATCGAGACCACTCCGGTAAAGCTCCAGTTCAGCAAGCTCCCCGAACTGATCAGGGAGGAGCGCGAGAAAGAGCTCGGCTTGCTGCGGCCACAGATTGGGGAAAAGTATGCAGAGATAAATGCAGCTGTAAAGCAGGTCGGTGGCGTGAAGAAAAGCCTGCTTGAGGCAGAAGCGCTTGCTGACGCCAGCAAAAAGATGGAAAAGGCAGGGGACTCGAACAGGGATAATGTAGCCCATAACCTGGACCTGGTCACAGGAAAGATAAGGGTGCCTTCCGGCAGGGAACCCAGGGATGCACTTGAATTCTACAGGGATGCACGATCCGTCCTTAAAACTGCCTTAGATAACACCCGCAGAAGCCAGTTATACATAAAAGCCCTCTACCCAAGGGAATTCGAGAACATCGTTCTCAGCCTCGCAAACCTTGAAAAGCATCTTGAGGAACTCCATGCTCTCCTCGAGGATAAAAGGAAAAGGACAGAGGCTTTTGAGAAGCTCCCTGAGCAGGTGGAAAACATACATCAGCAAATGAGGATTGCAGAACAGTATCATGAAAGGATGGCCGATCTTGAGTCAAAGTACGAAGCTGTACAGAAGGAGCTTGCAGCTACCACAGCCGGGATTGAAGGACTTGAGGGCAGCAGGGACTTTGAAAGGGCAAGAGACCTTGAAGAACGGATCAGGGCACTGGAAGAGAAGGTGTCTGCCGTGGATGCGGAGATCAGCAGACTGTTCACACCCATGTCCAAGGCACTTTCCAGAATGGAAAAGCAGGATAAGAACGAGATGTACGTGCTGTCACCTGAGAACAGGAAGCTGATTGGCATGATAAAGGATGAACCTGCCTCGATCCGGGAGAATGAACTCGGGCAGTTTCTCGATATGCTCAAAAAAAGGATTGATAACAGGGATCTGGGGCTTAAGGACCAGATGTACGACAAGATTCTCAGGCAGATAGAAAAGCTCAGGGATCCCTCAACAATGTCCGGCCTGCGTGCCCAGAGGGAACGATATGTATCAGAGATAGAAACACACAGGGAAGAACTCAGCCGGCTGGATGTCTACCGGGAAAGGGAGAATCTTGGGAAGCAGGTAGCCCAGCACAAGGCTTCAGCCAGCCTCCTCTTAAGCGAGCTTGATGCGGAAAGGAAAGAGCTGGAGGAAACTGAGGGCAAACTGGGAGAGGCAAGAAAGATGCTCAACTCACAAATAAAAGATATCTTTGGCATGGATGCCGAGATAATATACGACACCTGAGATTCACGCATTCTTGATTATCCACACGTTCTTGTTTATCATAGGTGCTTATCCTATTCCGGGAATCCCAGCAAAAACATAATGCTTTTGAAGTTCAATATTATCCTATATCCTTAATTCCAGATTCAGGGTCTAGTATGGGAAGCAGCAAATATATACGGTGGTTTGAAGAGATCACAATAGATGACGTCCCGCTGGTAGGTGGCAAGAATGCCTCCATCGGGGAGATGTACAGGGAACTGACAGGCAAGGGCATCAGGATCCCGAACGGATTTACAGTCACAGCAGATGCATACTGGCACGTTCTTGAATCCTCAGGGTCTCTTGATGAACTAAGGAAGACCCTTGAAGGACTGGATACAGAGGACGTGCATGATCTCTCACAGAGGGGAAAGAAGGCCAGAGGCATAATTCTTGATGCCGGCATCCCGGATGATCTCTGGAGCGAGATAAAAGAGGCGTATGACAAGCTCGGCGAACAATACGGGCCGGACACCGACGTGGCTGTGCGCAGCTCGGCAACTGCAGAGGACCTGCCTAATGCATCTTTTGCAGGCCAGCAGGAGACCTATCTTAACATCCACGGGTACCACTCATTGAAAGATGCCTGCAGCAGGTGTTTTGCATCACTTTTTACAGACAGGGCAATATCATACCGCGTCAATAACAACTTCGACCATTTCAAGGTAGGCCTCTCCATAGGTGTCATGAAAATGGTGCGCTCCGACCTTGCATCCAGCGGTGTCATGTTCACCATCGATACGGAAACAGGCTTTGAGGATGTGGTGTTTATAACCGCATCCTACGGCCTTGGCGAGAATATCGTGCAGGGAGTCGTGAACCCTGACGAGTATTATGTGTTCAAGCCCACGCTGAAAGAGGGACACAGGCCTATCATCAACAAGACGCTTGGTGAAAAGGAGATAAAGATGATATACGGCCGCGGGGATTCCAGGGTGCTGACCCGTAACGTGGATGTTCCCGAGGCAGACAGGAAACGTTTCTGTATCAATGATGACGAGATCCTTCAGCTTGCAGGTTACGCGCTCACCATAGAAGAGCATTACTCCAGGAAGAACGGAAAGAGATCGCCCATGGATATCGAATGGGCAAAGGATGGCGAGACCGGGGAACTGTTCATCGTACAGGCAAGGCCCGAGACCGTGCAGTCCCTGAAGAAAAAAGATGTTCTTGAGACCTTTGTCCTTGACGAGAGGTCATCGGTGATCGTCACGGGCCGGAGCGTAGGCAGTAAGATAGCAGCCGGTAAAGTTCATGTTATTCCCGATGTTTCCGTGCTTCCTTCATTCAAAGCGGGAGAAGTGCTGGTCGCAGATACCACCACTCCCGACTGGGAGCCTGTGATGAAAAAGGCGGCAGCTATCATCACCAATAAAGGCGGGAGGACATGCCATGCAGCGATCGTGAGCAGGGAGCTGGGAATCCCTGCAGTGGTAGGTGCGGGGAATGCTACTGAGAAACTATCATCCGGCATGGATGTCACGGTGAGCTGTGCTGAAGGAGACACCGGAAGGGTGTATGAAGGAGCACTTAAGTTCCATACTGAAAGCGTAGACCTCAAGGAGATAGAAGGCACAAAGACCGAGGTCATGATGAACCTTGGAAATCCCGAGGAGGCCTTTGGCCTGTCAATGATCCCTAATGACGGCATAGGGCTTGCAAGACTGGAATTTATAATATCCAGCTACATACGCATTCACCCCATGGCACTTGTGCATCCTGAAAAGGTGCAGGACGACACTGTACTTGAGCAGATATAGGAACTCACAAAAGGTTACAACAGCAAAGAGGACTATTTTGTGGAAAAACTCTCCTTTGGAGTGGGGACCATTGCAGCTGCATTCTATCCCAAGCCAGTGGTAGTACGCATGAGCGATTTCAAATCCAATGAATACGAGAGCCTGCTGGGAGGCAGGTACTTCGAGTTTGCGGAGAACAATCCCATGCTTGGGTTCAGGGGAGCTTCCCGTTATTATGATGAGAGGTACAGGGAAGGCTTCGCACTTGAGTGCAGGGCAATGAAAAGGGTCAGGGAAGAGATGGGGCTCACCAACCTTGTTCTTATGGTCCCCTTCTGCAGACGTGTGGACGAGGCGGAAAAGGTGCTTGCCGAGATGAAGAAGCACGGCCTGGAAAGGGGCAGGAACGGCCTCCAGGTGTATGTGATGTGCGAGATACCAAGCAACGTCCTTCTCGTAGACGAATTCAGCAAATACTTTGACGGCTTTTCCATAGGCTCCAATGACCTGACCCAGCTGACCCTAGGAGTTGACAGGGATTCGGAGATACTTGCGGAGTCCTTTGACGAGAGGGATGAGGCAGTCAAAAGGATAGTTTCCATGGCGATACAGGGGGCAAAGCGCAATGGCAAGCATAGCGGCCTGTGCGGGCAGGCACCCAGTGACTTCCCGGAGTTTGCCGAGTTCCTTGTGAGGGAGGGCATTGATTCGATATCCCTGAACCCTGACTCGGTCCTGCAGATCGTGCCAAGGATACGGCAGACAGAGAAGGAGATGGAGAAGCAGGGGTAGTCCCTGTCACCCAGAAGAGGCTTGCCGGAATACATGCGTTCAAACGCTCCATGTCACAGGAACTTTATCTGTTAAAGGTAAGCCCCGGTATTTACTTAAATAAGCAATATAAGTGATCAGAAAAAGAGTTCTACGGAACCTTATTCCCATAAGTTTATATTTTCTGCTCGTTCATATTTATTCTGTGCAAAAATGCATTTAGAATTGCAGAGATGGTCTTAATATCTGCATTTGGGGAATGCAGCTGACAGTTTTGAGATATTCGTTCTCTGCAGGCATAGTACCAGAGAAATTCATTCTCTATGCAAAAACTGAAATCAGCTCTTAAAGAGTGGGAGAGGAATATGGCTAAAGAATTCTATAAATTACCGGCTTTGAAATATGGTTATGCGGACCTGGAACCATATATATCCGAGGAGCAGCTGCGGATACATCATGACAAGCACCACCAGACATATGTGGATAATGCAAATTCACTTTTGCAGATGATGGATAAAGCCAGAGATGAAGGAACTGACTTTGACTATAAGGCAACTGCAAAAGCTTTTTCTTTCAATCTGGGTGGTCATGCACTGCATGATTATTTCTGGTGGGAGATGACACCTGCCGAAAAAGCAAACAAAGAACCGGTAGGTGAACTTGACGAGGCCATAAAGGAAAATTATGGAAGCTTTGAAAGGTTTAAGAAGGAATTCAGCCAGACAGCATCGACTGTGGAAGGGTCCGGGTGGGCAGCATTGACCTATTGCAGCGATACTAAAAGACTTGGGATCTTCCAGATCGAGAAGCATAATGTAAATCTGGTGCCTGACTATCCTATAATCATGGCTTTGGATATGTGGGAACATGCCTACTATCTGGATTACAAGAATGAGAAAGTCAAATTTATAGATGCTTTCTGGAACATAGTTGACTGGGAAGAATTGGACAAGTGGTTCAGGAAGTTGCAAAACAAATAATTGGACACTTGACAGCAGGGAACTTACAAGAGGAAATACAAAGCATTCAAATGATTAAACTGAAAATGCTTTCTCTTTTTTAATTATTGGAAAAATTTAAAGCGATCCCGGAGGGATTTGAACCCCCGACCCTCGGGTTAGAAGCCCGATGCTATATCCTGGCTAAGCCACGGGACCACTTTAAATGCTCAGGGGTACGAAATAGGCGTTTATGCATAAAAGTCTTTTGTACCGGAAAGGAGAGTATATAAATATCAGGTCAGGGAAGCAGATTGGCAAATACAAATATATAATAGATTAGCATCAAGTCTACCATCAATTTAAAGAGGCTTTATAATGAGTGAACTGCTGATCTACTACAACGGCGAGTATGTCCCCAAATCCAAGGCCACCACCTCTGTCTATGACCATGGTTTCCTCTACGGGGACGGAGTTTTTGAAGGCGTAAGGGCTTACAACGGACGCGTCTTCAAGTTACGCGAGCATGTTGACAGGCTCTATGATTCCGCGACCGCCATAGCCCTGAAGATCCCCATGACCAAAGAGGAAATGGAGGAGGCTATCCTGGAAACCCTCAGGAGGAACAATCTCAGGGACGCTTACATCAGGCCTATCGTCTCAAGAGGCAACGGCGACCTTGGACTTGACCCGAGGAAATGTCCAAAACCCAATGTATTCATCATCAGCCAGGAATGGGGAGCAATGTACGGCGACCTTTATGAGACCGGACTCACAGGTGTCACAGTCGCAGTCAGGAGGAACGCAGCAGATGCTCTTTCACCCAACATCAAGTCCCTGAACTATCTCAATAATATCCTCGCCAAGATCGAGGCCAACGAGAAGGGCGGCGATGAGGCGATCTTCTTTGACAGCAACGGCTACCTTTCCGAAGGCTCAGGAGATAACATATTCATCATCAAGAACGGTAAGGTCTACACACCACCAACCGTCAACAACCTGAGAGGTATCACAAGGGCAACTGCCATCGAGCTGCTTGAAGAGATGGGCATCAAGGTCCATGTTGAGAACCTGGGCATGTTCGATCTCTATACGGCTGATGAGATATTCGTTACAGGTACTGCCGCAGAAGCCGCCCCTCTTGTCAAGGTCGACGGGCGTGCAATAGGTACAGGAAAGCCAGGACCCGTTACAAAGAAGATCATCGAGGCCTTCAAGCGGGTAACCCAGAGTAACGGCACCCCGATATTCAAGTAATTTCCGGAACTCCCTTAGAGAGGATGCCATCCTCTCACTACTTTTTTTCTAATACTTCTCCCTGCGCTGGTCAATCAGGCACTAATCAATTATATACTATCAGAATAATATACAAATGGCAAAATAATATCCTGCGGTCCTGTCAACCGGGCAGGAGGATATTACATTTATGGCTACAGATGATGGTTTATAGGATCTTATGAGGAATTACAATGGATATAGCAGGAGAAAAAGGCAAAGTAGTGATGGAGAACCTGAAATACCTGAACGATTCGGTAATGGCCATACTACTGCTGATGCCTGTGACCCTTTTGATAGTCTTTGAGGCTCTTGATGACAATCCCACCCTGAAATGGCTCTCCATTCCCACATGGATAGTGTACCTCCTGGGCCTCTGGTATGTCACATCACGTATATTCAAGCTCAACAAAACGCTTATAGCGTATATTGAAGAAAAGTAAGACCCAATGGAACGCAAGGAATTCAGAGAGCTTACCCCTGTGGAAGAGGCAAGGAAACTGGTAAATCGTATCAAAGTGGTACCCGGGACTGAACACGCACATATTGGCAATGCCACAGGACGAATCCTGGCAGAGGATGTGCTCTCCGGTGTTGATGTTCCCGGATTCAATCGTTCCGTTAAGGATGGTTATGCCCTGCGTGCCAGAGACACTTACAGGGCTACCGAGCCCGAGCCTGTGACATTAAGGATGACTGCATCCATTCCGGCAGGCTGCGCAGGGAAATTCTTTGTTGGTGACGGGGAGGCCATAGAGATCTCCACCGGCGCACCCATTCCTGAAGGCGCCGATGCGGTCATAATGGTGGAGCAGACAAAACAGGTCGGCAGGGATGTTCTCATCTACCAGCCTGTGCACATCGCCGAGAACATCATGCGGGCAGGCAGTGACATAATGAAGGGGGAGCGCGTGCTCAGGAAGAATACGCGCATAGGATCGCGGGAAGTGGGTGTGCTGGCATCCATTGGTAAAATGGAGGTGCCTGTAAAGACTCTGCTCGTGGGAATCATCTCTACAGGTGATGAGCTTACCGAACCGGGAAAAGAACTGCTGCCCGGAAAGATATTTGACGCTAACTCATACGCCATCGCAGCAAATGTGGAGGAATGCGGTGCTTTCCCGAGGATGTACGGCATCATCCCTGATGAGGAAGAACTGATGGAAGAAGCCCTTGACAGGGCCATAGACGAGTGCCACATCGTCCTTACATCAGGCAGCACCTCAGCAGGTGTCGGCGACATAATGTATAGGATCATCGAGGAGAAAGGAGAGACACTCACACATGGGATATCCATCAAGCCGGGCAAGCCCGTGGTCATCGGGATGGTCAATGGTGTGCCCACAATCGCCCTGCCAGGGAATCCCACTTCTGCGCTGAGCATATTCAACGAATTTGTAGCTCCCATCCTATACAATTCACTGGAGGTCGCACCTTCCTTTAAGCCAAAGGTGCAGGCGATCATGGGTACAGGGATTCGCTCAGGTGGCCGTGAGGAATTGTTCCCAGTGGGAGTGGTGCGCGGCAGGGCATACCCCGCAGATAAGACTTCGGGCGCTATTACAACCCTTGCAGATGCGGACGGCATTATTGAGATCAGGGCGCATACGGAGTATATAGAGGCAGGCAGCCCCGTGGAGGTCACCATGTTTGGGAATGCCAGAAACCCGGACATAATGTTCGTCGGAGGGCAATGTCCTGGTGTTGACCTGCTGGAGGATATAACAGGAAAGATCATCAGGACGCTGAACATGGGTTCCAGTGCAGGATTCACTGCCATAGCAGGAGGGACCACGGATATTGCAGGGGTCAATATGCCTGATGCTGAAGGGAAGTACAACTCGCATGTCATCAGGAAGATGGGGCTTACTGACGTCGTGCTTGTCAAAGGGTACAAGCGCGAGCTGGGACTCATCTTCCGCCCGGAGACAAAGGTAGGAGGAATTGATGATCTCCCGGGACTGCGCCTGATAAACAGGAACCGTGGCTCGGGAACAAGGGCCATACTGGATATGGAGCTGGACAGGCTGGCTGAGAAGAAGGGCATTTCAAGAGCTGAACTTACAAAGACTATTGAAGGTTACAACTCAGGATCAAAGACACATCGCTCGGTCTGTGAGAGTATAAAGGATGGAAGAGCAGATGTAGGGTTCGGTCTGAGAACTGCTGCGGAGGAGGCAGGTCTTGCGTTCCTTCCTGTGACCGAGGATGAGTTCGATTTTGCGGTACGCAAAGAAGTGCTGGATGCACCGGAAATAGAGATGCTTCTAAGGGCTTTGGTCTCGGAGGAATTCTCAGAGAGACTTCCGGCAGGGATGCGCACCTACGGGAGAACGGGCGAGATGATATCGTCTTTCTGATGGGACAGATGGGTGAAGGTAGGCTTGTCCGGGAAAATCTTTTTTAGTTTAGCACGGTATTGTAGGTGCAAATGAGCATAAATGAAGAAATAATAGCAGTAGAGGAAGAAATCAGAAAAACGCCATACAATAAGGCTACTTCCTTCCACATCGGCAGGCTTAAAGCCAAACTTGCCAAGCTTCGGGACGAGGTCACGAAAAAAGCCTCCAGCAAGTCGGGCGGAGAAGGCTATTCTGTAAGGAAATCAGGCGACGCCACGGTTACCCTGGTAGGTTTCCCTTCAGTCGGCAAATCCACCCTGCTGAACAAGCTCACCGGTGCACATTCGGAGGTGGGCGCCTATGAGTTCACTACACTTGATGTTATCCCAGGGGTTCTGGAGTACAAGAATGCGACCATCCAGATACTGGACGTACCCGGACTTGTAAAGGGTGCGGCAAGCGGGCGCGGGCGCGGCAAGGAAGTTATCGCTGTGGTCAGGAACTGTGACCTTGTGCTGTTCCTGCTGGACGTGTTCCAGCCCCAGCACTACCAGGTGCTCACCCAGGAGCTATACGATGCAGGAATACGCCTGAACCAGAAACATCCTGACGTTGTCATCAAGAAGCAGGACCGCGGAGGCGTCACCATCAGCAGTACCATCGACCTGGACATGCCTGACGAGCTTATCAAGACCATCCTGGGCGAGTACAAGATCCACAATGCCCACGTGCTCATCAGGGAGAATATCAATATGGACCAGCTTATTGACGTGATCATGGGCAACAGGGTATATGTGCCGGCGATGGTCGTTGTCAACAAACTGGACATGGCGGATCAGTACACGCTGGGCAAGTGTAGGGAGGAGTTCCCTGATGCGACCTACATCTCCGCGGACAAGGAAAAGAACCTGGCAGAGGTAAAGGATGTCATTTACGATGCCCTGGACTTCATAAGGATATACCTCAAACCCCAGGGAGGGCCTGCTGACATGGAGGAGCCGCTCATAGTCCGCAAAGGCATCACAGTAGGCGACATATGTGACCGCCTGCACCGCGATTTCAGGAGAAAGTTCAGGTATGCCCTTGTCTGGGGCACTTCGGCCAAGCACCCCGGACAGAGAGCAGGCCTTGACCATATCATGCATGATAAGGACCTACTGACCCTTATCATCGCAAAATGAGCCTGCACAAAAATTAAGTACCATCATGCATTTATTGTGCTATCCAGCGTAGTCCTGTAGGGTAGTGGTCAATCCTTTCGGCCTTTGGAGCCGAAGACCGTGGTTCGAATCCGCGCAGGACTACTAAAATATTTTACATAGTTCAATTGGATGCTGTTTTTTACAATACTGATGCAGGACTTTCAAGATAATATTATCGAAACTTTGTTTCAATTAAAATAAAACCTACTAGATATATTGTATAAATGTACTTCTCTTATCAGAGCTTAGTGCGCGGGGGTTATTTTAAGTGGAATCTAGATATCAGATAGTAATCAGTCTAATGCTATCTTTTTTAATTTTTGCTGCCTTGACTAATCATCCTTCAATCTATGAGGACAAAACGGTATGGTTTGATGACCGTGATGGAATGAGTCATCATGATATCGGTATTGTCATCGGCGGTGAATAATTCCCCACTTTCGGCGGTTTAAAATTCCCCAGTTCACAAGAATCTATCGAAGAATCAGTTAAAGATCCTGCCGAAGAAATTGAAAATCTGCAGGAATATATCAGTAATTTGGGAGATGTAAATAAGGGCACTAAAACGTCTCTAGCGGCAAATCTTAATAACGCCATTATTATGCTTGGCAAATATGATAGAAAAAGCATCGAGAGACTTGAGAAACTGATTGATACCATTGAGACTCAACTTTTGCCAAAGGGCAGATTATCCAATGAGCAGGCAGAATACATTATTAATGAGTTAGAGAGAAGTATTATACTTATAAATACCCCCGAAGTTATAACACCTCCTACCAATGATACTATCCGAAGAGCTGAGGGTATAGAAACACGTATCACAAGTTCAATCAGTTCATTTTATCCGGTTATTTATGGCGATTGGATAATATGGAATAATTATTATAGTGAATCTCTTTCACTGTTCAACGTATCCTCCGCGAAAGAATTCATCATTGCACCAGAAATGTCCCTTTTTAACTTGTATAGCCATGCAATACATGAGGATAGGGTAATATGGACTGGATTAGACATTAATTACATCGGCATTAAACTGTACAATATTTCTACTAATGCAACAATATCGATTCATGAAGTGCAAGCGGTGGAACTAGCCATTTATAAAGATGTAATAGTGTGGCAAGATTACAGGAATGGAAACTGGGATATTTACATGTACAATCTCTCTTTGGGGGAGGAAGTACAGATTACAACAAATGAATCTCGTCAAAGAGAGCCTGACATCTATGGGGATAAAATTGTTTGGGTTGATGAACGTGATGTGATTGATATTTACATGTCCAATACCACTCTTCCCGAAATTTACATATACGATATACCTACTGGTGAAGAACTTAGGGTTACTGAATGGGCATACGCTGATTATACTTTCACCGAGACGATCTGGAGAGAAAGTCCCGCAATATATGAGAACAGAATTGTGTGGTCTGATGGGCGTGGCGGAATGGATCACTTTGACATATTTATGTTCACTCTCGAAGGACAAGTTTCACAGAGTCCTGTAGATAGCAAAACTACTGAGGAATCATTTGAAGAACTGTCCAATGAGACTCTTTCAAAAGCACTTATAGACTCATCTATCGAAGATGCTTATGAGGAGCAGGAGAATACCACCAACCAATCAACAGTTGATAATACAAGTGAGGAGATAATTGAAAATATAACTGAAGAGCAAAACGATGAGCCACCTTACGAAATTGAGAATATGACTGAATCTACCGAAACAGTTGAAAATGTATCGAAGGAAACGTCTGATGGATTAACTGAATATACAGGCACGGAACAAAGCACTGAACCGATAGAAGAACAAACAGATGGAAGCGCAGAAGAAACAGCTGTAGAGACAGAAGAAGAGATAATTGAGGAGCAATAAATTAAGCAACCTGTTGATGAGGTAGTAAAGAGATGAAATAGAGATTATATATAAGGTTTTTGGGTTAGATTGAAATTTCTGCCGGAGGTGCATAGCAAGTTATAGAGAGAAAGGGAAGAATGATTTTGCGAATATAGTTAAGATTGATTTATAAGTGCATATTTACAAATCGTAGTCGTCTAATCTTTTTTATTCTTTTTGATTATGGGGCCAAGTCTTACTTGGAAGTAGATATAAATACTTATATGTGATGTCAATGATAATCTTTACCAAGTCAGATGCAATTTGCCATTCCAAATGTCAATTTTAAGAACCAATGGATAAAAAACTATGAACCAGAGTCCTGAACAACAAGCCAGAAATGCTATTGATGAAAAACTAATTGGTTCTGGTTGGGCAGTACAAGAGAAGGACAGGATTGACTGGAAAGAATCACATGGGATTGCGATTAAGGAATATCTGACAGATGTAGGACCTGCAGATTATGTGCTCTTTGTTGATAGGTCACCTGTGGGAATCATTGAAGCTAAGAAGGCTGAGGAAGGGCACAAACTGACAGTTGTTGAGGAACAGTCTTTGGGGTATGCTTCAAGCAAACTGAAGTATCTGGACAACGACCTGCTGCCTTTTGTTTATGAGAGCAACGGAGAAGTGACAAGGTTTACAGATTATCGTGACCCTAAGCCCAGGTCAAGACCGGTTTTCTCTTTTCACAGACCAGAGACCTTCAGGGAATGGCTGGGGAAGGAAAAGTCATTGAGGACAGGGCTTCATGATATCCCGGGACTTGATATAAAGGGAATGCGTGACTGTCAGGTGAAGGCAATCGTTAAGCTTGAAGAGTCTTTCAGAGACAATAGGCCAAGGGCACTGATACAGATGGCTACGGGTTCCGGAAAGACCTATACTGCTATCACGTTCATTTATAGGCTGCTGAAATATGCGGATGCGAAAAAAATATTGTTCCTTGTTGATACCAGGAACCTCGGGGAGCAGGCTGAACAGGAGTTCATGGCGTATGTGCCAAACGATGATAACCGCAAGTTCACGGAGCTGTATAATGTGCAGAGGCTGCGTTCGAGCTATATATCATCGGATAGCCAGGTGTGCATCTCTACCATACAGCGTCTTTATTCGATACTGAAGGATGAAGAGCTGGATGAGGATTTGGAAAAGGAGAATCCGGCTGAGAAGGGATGGCAGCCGAAGGAACCGTTACCTGTTGTATATAATGAGAAGATACCGATTGAGACTTTCGACTTTGTGGTTATTGACGAGTGCCATCGTTCCATATATAATCTGTGGCAGCAGGTTCTGGATTATTTTGATGCTTTCCTGATAGGGCTGACGGCTACGCCGGATAAGAGGACGTTTGGTTTTTTCAATGAGAATGTCGTGAGTGAGTACAGCCATGAGAACGCGGTTGCAGATGGTGTTAATGTGGGCTATGATGTGTACACCATCGAGACCGAGATTACCAGGAACGGGGCACAGATAAAAGCTCAGGAGTTTGTGGACAAGCGGGAAAAACTGACTCGCAGGAAACGCTGGGAGCAACTGGATGAAGACTACATATACACACCCAGCAAGCTTGACAGGGATGTGGTTAATCCCAGCCAGATAAGGAATGTGATAAGGACCTTCAGGGATAAGCTGCCTGAGATCTTCCCGGGCAGGCAGGAAGTCCCAAAGACACTTATATTTGCCAAGACCGACAGCCATGCGGATGACATTATCCAGATCGTGAGGGAAGAGTTCGGGGAAGGTAATGCTTTCTGCAAGAAGGTGACCTATAAGCCTGAGGAGGGCGATGACCCCAAGTCTGTGCTTTCTGCCTTCCGCAATGATTACAACCCGCGCATCGCTGTTACGGTTGACATGATAGCTACAGGCACGGACGTGAAGCCACTGGAGTGCCTGCTGTTCATGAGGGATGTCAAAAGTCGCAACTATTTCGAGCAGATGAAGGGAAGGGGCACGAGGACCCTGGATTACGATGACCTGAAGAAAGTGACTCCTTCGGTTGTTTCAGCGAAGACACATTTCGTGGTTGTGGATGCCGTGGGAGTGACAAAGACTCTGAAGACCGATAGCAGACCTCTGGAGCGTAAGAAAGGAGTCGCCCTGAAAGATCTGCTTGCGGCAGTGACAGTCGGTGCTAAGGATGAGGACCTTTATGTATCGCTTGCTAACCGGCTGGCCAGATTAAGTAAGCAGCTCAGTGAGGGAGAGAAAGAGACATTTGCTGCAAAAGCTGATGGGAAGACAATCAACCAGACAGTTAGCGATCTGCTGAGTGCATATAATCCTGATATTATCGAGGCTAAGACCTTTGAGGTACGGCAACGTCAACCCGAAATCCCGGAATCACAGGCTAAGGTGAAAGCACAGGAAGAACTGATTGATATTGCAAGGTCTGTGTTCTGTGGGGATCTGAACGAGTATATTGACAACGTGCGCAGAGTCCACGAACAGATAATCGATACGGTGAACCTTGATAAGGTGAACAGGGCAGAATGGGACAGGGATGCTGTGCTGAGGGCTGATGAGCTGGTCAGTGACTTTAAAGCATATCTGGAGGATCACAAGGACGAGATCACCGCGCTTAAGATATTCTACAACCAGCCCTACCGACGCAGGGAAGTGACCTTTGCGATGATCAGGGAGGTGCTGGAACGCCTGAAGATGGATAAGCCGCAAATGGCACCGATGCGCGTATGGCAGGCCTATGAGCAGATCGGGAAGGTCAACGGCAATTCCCCCAGGAGCGAGCTTACTGCTCTTGTCTCACTTATCCGCAGGGTCACTGAGATAGACCCCGTGCTGACCGCTTACGACCTCACAGTGAACCGTAACTTCCAGGACTGGGTCTTCAGCAAGCAGGCCGGAACTGTGAAATTCAATGAGGAGCAGATGAACTGGCTGCGCCTGATAAAGGATTACGTGACCGGCAGCTTCCATCTGGAAGTAGACGACCTG